>CAYSKA010000119.1:0-4972 GCA_964431505.1 uncultured Oscillospiraceae bacterium | reverse complement strand
CTTTAGCCGTACTTCAATATTGAAGTACGGCTTTTATGTAAACTATTTTAGGGAGAGATTTTTTTGAAACGCGTTACCGCTTTATTTATATTAATTTGCCTAGCATTGGCCACAATATCGTGCGGCAACAATCAACCTTCTTCACTTATGGCAGGGCAGACGGATGAAAAGCCGGCGGAAACCGGCTCTGAGACTCCACCTGAAGCCACGAAAAACAGTGAGTATGGATCCAATGCTACCGTAAGCGTATTAAGTACCGTTGCATATCTTTTCGATGACGCAAACGTGCTATACGGCGCTGTAGAGTACAGAAATGACGGAAACTGCCCTGTCGTGCTGTCCGGTGCAAAATTTGTCTTTGAGTCCGGTGCATACAGCCTTGAACAAGAGTTTACGCCAATGCTGTGTCAATATGACGTATTATATCCTGGCGACACGTCGTATGTAACCTACTGGGGCGTTCCGGATGAGGGTGAGCAGTTTAGATCCGATATAGGCCTTACGGCCAGCCTGGAATGCGAAAAGGCCGCGGTTGACCGAATTGATCTAGAGGTTGACGGGCTTCTTGTTGCTGATAACTATCCCGGATTCTCCACACTTTCGGGAACGGTAGAGAATAAAAGCGGGACTGACTGCAATCTTAACCTCATTTACGCGGCCTTTTATGACGATTCCGGATCGCTTATAGGCGTGTGGCACTTTTCTGAGAACGCTACGTTAAAGTCAGGCGTTGCTCATAGCTTCGTTGTCGATATGACGGAGCTTGCGATTGACGGCCTTTCAAGCAGGGCGTCCACTATAAAGGCGTCGGGCTTTGGATTTAATTAGAGCATTATGCATATAAGCCCGTTGCATCCGTCATTGACCATCCTCTGTATTGTGGATTGAAGCTTTTGCTTAACAGGATCCGGCATGCGGTTCACCTTTCCTGCCATGCCGTCCTTTACAAGGTCGTAAAGCGGCTTGCCAAATATGTTGGTGCTCCATATGCCTTCTGGATCCTTGTCAAACGTATCCATAAGGTACTGCATAAATTCCTCCGACTGTTCTTCGGTGCCAACCAGCGGCGAAACCTCGGAATCTATATCAACCCTAATCAGATGAAGCCCCGACGCCCTAGCCCTGAGCTTTACGCCGAACCGTCCGCCCTGCTGAACGATCTCGGGCTCGTCAAGAACCATATCATCGGGTTCTGGAGGCACCATGCCGTATCCGGTCCTCGCCGCCTCTTCCAAGCCCGTCTTTATATGGTCGTATTCCTGCTTTGCCTTTGAGAATTCCTTAAGCGTAGATATTAGATGATAATCATCCTCTATCTCAATTCCGCATTGTTCTCCTAAAATTCTGTAGAACATTCCCTCGTCGGGTGAAAGCTCGAGCCGTATGGTACCGCTCCCCATTTCGATAGCTTCTAATTTGCAAGGCTTATAATCCTCTATGCCCTGTAACGCGTCCCTCAGTACCGCATAGTCGCACATCTTTGATAATTCGCATATATTCTCATTGACAGCCCTTAGCGCCCTCTGCGCCAGCCAGTGCGATACCCCCAACGCTCTTAGCCATGACGGGATATTTATCTGTATCATCTTTATTGGGAACTCCATTAGTATTCCCTCGAGTATTGAGCTGGCCTGATCTACGCTCATGTTCAAAACATCCATCGGCACAACTGTGGCGTGATACCTTTCATGCATCGCTTGAGCAAGCGCAGCGGTTTCATCCGCTTCCGGATGAATGCTGTTGAGAATTACGATAAACGGCTTGCCCTGAGCCTGGAGTTCGCTTACAACGCGCTCCTCGGAGCTTACATATGCTTCCCTTTCAATGCCCGTTATGCTTCCGTCCGTAGTCATTACCAGGCCTATCGTGGAGTGCTCCGTAATGACCTTTCTAGTTCCTATCTCAGCGGCCTCCTCAAACGGAATATCGTAATCAAACCACGGAGTTCTAACCATGCGCGGCACGTCAGCCTCGGTGTGCCCGATCGCCCCATCTACCATATAGCCTACACAGTCTACCATTCTGATTCGAAAGCCGATCCTCTCGTCCAGAGTAAGTTCAACAGCGTCGTTTGGAACAAACTTCGGCTGGGTCGTCATTATCGTTTTTCCAGACCCGCTTTGCGGCAGTTCGTCGATCAAGCGTTCCTTAACATGCTCGTTTTCCACATTTGGCACGACAAGCAGATCCATAAACCGCTTAATAAACGTCGATTTTCCCGTCCTAACCGGACCCACCACGCCCATGTATATATCACCCTGGGTCCTTTGAGCAATATCCCTGTAAAGCTCCGATCTATCCATTTTATTACCTCCCGACATGCACTTTGTCCGCATATTCGCTAGATATATATGTCTGTTGCGTTTCCAGTAGTACTAACACACCCTCTATTGTTTGAAATTAGCGCTTCTTATTAGCGTTGACATACCATATACATATGTTATAATTTAATTAAGTTATTTACTGCTAACTCTGTTTAATGGAGAAACTATGGATAAAAAAACCTTACTGCAGCTTAAACCCGGTCAAAGCGGTCTGATATACGGTATGGCAGGCGGGTCCGACCTGAAGCGGCGGCTTATCGATATGGGTATAATTCCAGGCACTGAGATTCAGGTTTGCAAGGTAGCTCCTCTGGGTGATCCTATTGAGGTGCGTCTACGCGGATATCAGCTATCCCTCAGGCGTGCTGATGCTGCAAATATATTTCTAATGGATGCGGATGAAGCGCAAAACTTTTTGCTAAAACAGCAGACGCTTATGCTGGAACGTGAAAAAAAGGGGAAAACGCTCCTTAAAAAAGTTGCTCATTCGGACAGATCCGATGCGGACGAACACGAAAGGGCTGCACGGCTTACCGAACTAATGATAAGCCGCGCCGCACCGTGTGAGAACAGCAGGCGTAATACGCATGCGAAGGCCTGTGCAATAGAAGCCTCTGAAGACCAGTGCCCCGTCAAGCTCGCGCTGATAGGCAACCCGAATTGCGGCAAAACCACGCTATTTAACGCAATGACCGGCTCAAGGGAATATGTGGGAAACTGGCCTGGGGTAACAGTTGAAAAAAAGGAAGGTAAAATAAGAACAAGGCGCCGTAACCGGGGGCGCTGCCCAAATGGCCTGTGCACCATGGGCCATGAAATGACGCTCGTTGATCTGCCTGGTATATATTCGCTTTCACCAAATTCAATGGAGGAGATAGTATCCCGCGATTTTATAATAAAAGAAAAGCCCGACGCGATTATAAATATAGTTGACGGCACCAATCTTGAACGTAACCTGTACCTTACCATTCAGCTCTTGGAGCTGGAGGTGCCAATGATCATAGCGCTTAATATGATGGACGAGGTTGAGCGTAAGGGCGATAGGATTGACTGCAGGGCGCTGTCCCGTGAGCTAGGGATCCCCGTTATACCCATAAGCGCCAGAACGGGAAAGGGCGTTGACAACCTCATTACATCGGCTCAGAAGCTTATTCAGGCCGTACATACACAGTTCCATGAGGGGTTCAACATTGAGCCCGACGACCTTTACGACGATTATACGCACTCGTTCCATCACCGGATTGGTGAAATTATCGAACCGTATGTGAATAAATCGGGGCTGTCCCGCCATTGGTCTGAAATCAAGCTTCTTGAAGGCGACAGGCTTACGCTGAAAGCGCTGAATCTCAGCAGGCAAGACGCGGAAAGGGTCGCTGCCGTCGTTTCCGAATACTCCTTCAACAGCGAAATAGGCGATAACGAGGCCATGGTCGCGGAAAGCCGCTACAGGTATATTGAGCACGTAGTAGGCTTAGCTCTCAAACGTAAGCGCAGGGATGGTGCGCCCTCAATTAGCGACAGGATAGATAAGGTCCTTACGAATAGATTTCTGGCGCTCCCCGTTTTCATATGCATAATGGCCCTGATCTTCTTCCTGACCTTTGGTTCGGCCGGCGCATGGCTCTCCGACCTGGTCGGCGGATTTATAGACGATACTTTTGCCCCGTTTGTACGCGCAGCTCTGGTAAACATGGGCGCTATGGACTGGCTGACAAGCCTTATATGCGATGGAATCATTGCTGGCGTGGGCGGGATTATAGTGTTTTTACCCCAAATCGCTCTGCTTTTCCTCTGCCTGTCCATATTGGAGGACAGTGGCTATATGAGCCGCATAGCCTTTATAATGGATAGGCCAATGCGCAGGTTTGGACTGAGCGGTAAGAGCTTTATCCCTCTGCTGATGGGCTTTGGATGCACGGTTCCCGCTACAATGGGTGCTCGAACCATGGAAAACCTGCGTGATAAACGCATGACAATAATGCTGCTTCCGTTTATGAGCTGTTCAGCCAAGCTTCCCGTATATGCGCTGATGGCAGGCGCATTCTTTGGCAAACATGCGGCTATAGTAATAATAAGACTGTATGTGCTGGGAATATTAGCGGGCATATTATCCGGCATTGTTTTCAAGAAAACCTTGTTTAAGGGCGCCGACGCCCAGTTTTTGATCGAACTGCCGCCATACCGGTTGCCCAGCATAAGAAATACGCTGCTCAACGTATGGGAAAAGGTAAAACATTTTCTTGAAAAGGCGGGAACCTTGATATTTGCCATGAGCGTCGTTATATGGTTCCTGATGAGCTTTGACTTCTCATTCGCAATGGTTGAAAACGAGGCCCAGAGTATGCTTGGAAAAATGGGCGGCTTTATAGCTCCAGTTTTCATCCCTCTGGGCTTTGGATCATGGCAGGCGGCAGTAGCGCTGCTTTCAGGCATTGTAGCAAAGGAAGCTGTCGTGAGCAGCATGTCCGTCTTTTACGGGTTTGCCGCCGACGCCTCCAACCAAGCTGTGTTCGGCGCCCTATCCGGCTCCTTTACGCCGCTTGCCGCTTACAGCTTTCTAGTGTTTGTCCTGCTATATACGCCCTGTTTGGCATCCGTTGCCACAATGAGAAGGGAGCTTAACAGCGGCAAATGGACCGCGGTCACAG
>CAYSKA010000118.1:0-4984 GCA_964431505.1 uncultured Oscillospiraceae bacterium | reverse complement strand
CTGAAAGCAAACCGCGTTAAGGCCATGAAGCAGTTCGTCCTGGAGCAGCTTTGGTGAAATCCGCGATAAATAAAAATCCGGACGGGTAGCCAAAGACGGGCAAGCCCGATACAGCTGAGAGGTTTTGTAATGGATTAGTTTCATTGCAGAATGAATTAGGGTGGTACCACGAGAAAGCGCACTCGTCCCTTTGGGATGTATGCGCTTATATTTTTTAGGAGGAAAAGATGTCAGATGATCGACCGACTGGACGAGATTAAAAAGGAGACGCTAGCTTCCCTTGATGCTGCCAAGACTGACTCGGAACTTGAGGAAATCTATATATCAACTCTGGGCAGAAACGGCAAGCTGACCGAAATACTTCGCGGCATGGGTAAGCTAAGCAAGGAGATGAGGGCTGAGATAGGCAAAATGGCCAACATTGTAAAGCAGGAGCTTGAAGAGGGTATAAACAGGCGCAGGCAGGTAATGGCTGAAATGGCGCAGCAGCTCAGGTTTGAAAGGGAAAGGATAGACGTAACCGAACCTGGAAGGCATATACTGCCAGGCGGCCATCTGCACCCGCTTACGCTCGTGTACCGCGAGATCAGGAATGTCCTGATAGGAATGGGGTTCACAACGTTTGACGGACCTGAGATCGAATACGACGACCTCAACTTCACAAAGCTCAATATGCCGCCGGATCATCCGGCGAGGGACATGCAGGACACCTTTTACATAAACGATAGGGTGGTCTTAAGGACCCATACGACTCCATGCGAGGCTAGGGCGCTTATGTCGGCAAAACCCCCGTTTAGGCTTGTGATACCTGGACGCTGCTTTAGGGTGGATGAAGTAGACGCTAGCCATAGCCCAATATTCATGCAGATAGAGGGCCTAGTTGTCGATAAAAGCGTTACGTTTGGCGATCTGAAGGGTACAGTATCGGCTTTTGTGCACGCGGTCTTTGGAGCAGATGTTAAGACGCGCTTCCGCCCAAGCTATTTCCCGTTTACAGAACCATCGGCCGAAGTGGATATATCCTGCACCATATGCGGCGGCAAGGGGTGCAGGGTATGCAAGGGAACGGGCTGGCTTGAAATAATGGGTTGCGGGGTGACAAATCCTCACGAGATTGAAAACTGCGGCCTTGATCCGAAGGAATGGAGCGCATTTGCCTTTGGCGTAGGCGTTGACAGGGTGGCCAACTTGAAATATGGGATACCCGACATACGCCTGCACTATGAGAATGACGCAAGGTTTCTAAAGCAGTTCTAAAGGGGGGACAAAAGGATGAAATTACCGCTGAGATGGCTAAAAGAATACGTTGATTTCAACGTTACTATAGATGAGTTCGTAGAGAAGCTTATGTGGAGGGGATTTGAGGTATCCGAGGTGGCTGATGAAATGCCGGGGATAAAAAATGTAGTCGTCTGCACTATAAATAACATAGCCCCGCATCCGCAGGCCGAGAAGCTTAGGATTTGCACGGTAGGCATAGGATCGGACGAGCCTATCCAGATTGTCACCAATTCAAAGAGGGTATATGAAGGCGCGCAGGTTCCCGTGGCGCTTTGCGGTGCGGTGCTTCACGACGGAACCGAAATCAAGCCTACAAGCCTTCGCGGGATAGAAAGCCAAGGGATGTTCTGCGGAGGCCATGAGCTTGGCCTTACCGATGCCGACTATGAGGGCGCCGGCCTTGACGAGGTCCTTGTTTTCAATGAGTTCCACACGGATGGGCAAAGCGTTCAGGAAGCGTTCGGGCTTGATTCGGTTATATTCGATATAGAGCTTACACCTAACAGGGCGGATTGCCAGAGCATCATCGGAATGTGCCGCGAGGCGGCCGCCGCTTTGGGACAGAAGTTCATTGAACCGGATATTAAAGACGTAACAGGAGTCGGCGATATATCGGAGTACGCCAAGGTAACAGTAGATAATAGCGAGCTTTGTCCCAGGTATTGCGCAAGGGCTGTAACCGATCTAAGGATCGGGCCCTCGCCCAGATGGATGCAGAAAAAGCTGAGAAGCGCAGGCCTTAGGCCTATCAACAACATAGTAGATATAACGAACTTAGTAATGGTGGAGTATGGCCATCCGATGCACGCGTTTGACCTTGCGTGTGTTGACGGGGGGCATATTATAGTGCGCAACGCTTTTGAAGGAGAAACCGTTATAACCCTGGACGGAAAGCGGCGCGACGTTACTCCAGACATGCTTTTAATAGCTGATCCCCAAAAGGGGGTTGGCATAGCTGGCGTAATGGGGGGAGAAAACTCTGAAATAACGGCTAATACAAGGGCTACGATATTTGAATCAGCGGTTTTCAAGGGTAGCAGCATCCGTTCTACTACAAGAAAGCTGCATCATACTACCGACTCAGCCATACGTTTCATGAGGGGCGTAGAGCCTGTAAGCGCTATGAAGGCTGTCAAAAGGGCGATTGAGCTGGTAGACAGCCTCAATGCTGGCAGGGTGATAGGCGGTACTATCGACGTATGCGGGGCTGATATAAGCGAACGCGTCGTCGAAGCGGACTGGCGGCACATTAACCGGATAAACAACCTCGATCTTGAGCCGCAGGATATGGCGGGACTTCTTGAGACCATAAATATACCGGCTGATATTGACGGTGAAAAGCTGAGAATAAAGGTGCCGCATTACAGGGTTGATATTGAAAGCGGCATTGAGACCGACTGGGATATTGCCGAGGAGATTGCGCGCCTCTATGGATATGAGAGGATAAATCCTACGCTTATGCGCGGTGAAACCTTCTGCGGTTCCATAAGCGCCGCGTTTAAGGCAGAGGATATGGCTAAGGATTTGCTTGCTGCATTGGGCGCCTGTGAAATGTATAACTATAACTTTATGTCTCCGGATGAGCTTTCATCGCTAAAGCTTTGTACAATGGATGAAAGAAGGCTTGCAGTAAAAATAATGAACCCCTTTGGCCAGGATCAAAGCCTAATGAGAACCACCTTGATCCCTGGAATGCTTAGATCGCTGGCTGTAAATTTAAACAGGCGTACGGAGCATAACCGTTTCTTTGAGATAGGGAACGTGCATATAAACAACAACCCGTCCCTGCCTGAGCAGAGGAAAAATATCTGCATCGCATGCATGGACCAAGAGGATTTTTTCACCTTAAAGGGTATTGTTGAGTCGCTTCTTATGGGATTTGGCATAAAGGATGCGGCGTTTAAGGTTGGTTACAGCAACCATTTTCAGCCAGGTCAGAATGCCGTATTAATGGTGAATGGTGAGGAAATAGGAGAGATGGGCGCGGTGCACCCCGATACGCTGGCTGCGTATGATATTACAGCGCGCGTCTTCATCTGCGAGCTATCCTTTGACAAACTATTTGGGCTTAATCAACCGGTGCGCGCTTATAGTCCAATTCCACGGTATCCGGTTGTAAAGCGGGATATAGCGGTAATTGTGGATGAAAGCGTTTGCGCGGACGATGTCGCCAGGGCTATACTATTGGCCGAAACAGGCGTTATTATTGAGGATATATCCCTTTTCGACGTATACCGCGGGAAAGGCATTCCGGATGGGAAAAAGAGCATGGCTTATTCATTCCTGCTTCGCAGTCCCGACCATACCCTGGTAGATGAGGAAATAACGGCGTCAGTGGACTCGATACTGGAGAGCTTAAACGCAAGACTTGGCGCAAGGCTGCGCTAAGAAGGATTAAAGGTCTGAAAAAGGATGATTTATGTAAAATACGGTTGACATTGGGACGCCGACTGTGATAGGATGCTTTGGTGAGCCGCTCCGTTTCGGCCTTAAAGTGTTGCTGAAACCGCCGAATTCGGGCGAGACTGGTAAGAGGAGGTAAGTTTAGGTATGTATGCTATAATTCGTACAGGAGGAAAACAATACAACGTAAGCGTAGGCGATGAGATCGTGGTAGAAAAGCTTGATGCTGAAGTTGGCGACGTGGTTTCCTTTGACGTATTGATGCTTGTAGATGATAATGGCGTTAAGATAGGCACCCCTGTTGTAAAGGGCGCGTCGGCAAACGCAAAGGTCATTGAGCATGGCAAGGGCAAAAAAGTAGTTGTATTTAAGTATAAGCCAAAGAAGAACTACAGGAAAAAGCAAGGGCACCGTCAGCCATACACCAAGGTCAAGGTTACTGCGCTTAGCTGAGATTAAAGGGTAATTGAATTGACTGAGATCACAGTTTTCCGATCCCGCGGAAGAATAGCGGGATTTAAAGCAAACGGACACACGGGATACGCCGCTAGCGGCGAAGACATCGTGTGCAGCGCGGTGTCCGCGCTTACTCAGACAGCGATAATGGGTTTATCCGAGTATCTGGGTCTGCGGGTATCACACGAAATCAAGGAAGGCAGTTTAACCTGTATGCTCGATAAGGGCATATCCGCTGATGAGTGGAATAGCGCTGAAATAATCCTTGAGACAATGCTATTGGGTTTAAAATCCATAGAAGGAAACTATTGCGGATACCTCAGATTGACTGAAAGGGAGGTGTAGTACGATGATGAATATAAATCTTCAGCTTTTTGCACATAAGAAGGGCGTTGGCAGTTCACGAAACGGGCGCGACAGCGAATCAAAACGTCTTGGACCAAAACGTGCCGATGGTCAGTTTGTTCTTGCGGGCAATATTCTGGTAAGGCAGCGCGGAACCCATTTTCATCCCGGTAATAATGTCGGAATTGGGAAGGACGATACGCTTTTTGCTATGGCGGACGGAGTAGTTCGCTTTGAAGTTAAGCGTAAGCGCAGACAGGTCAGCGTGTACCCGTCTGAACAGGCGGCTGCAAACTGATTTATTCAATTAAGCCTAAAATGGATGTCCCTTGGGGCGTCCATTTTTTTGCGCTTGAATTAAAAAAACGATGGATCTGTAAATGCGGTTTGTATTGAGGCCGGTTCAATATATATGGTATACATTTGCGTTTTATAATATTTTCCGGGATTTATTCTGTACTTCTATATAATAATGGCAAAAATGTGTATAAAATGGCGT
>CAYSKA010000117.1:0-5114 GCA_964431505.1 uncultured Oscillospiraceae bacterium | reverse complement strand
CCGCAAAAGCCAGTCTTCGGTTGCAAGCAACTATCAGACTGACTTTTACTCTCAAAGTATCAAAAGACCGGCGCGCATGCCGCCGGCTTTTGATGGATTTTATATTTAGAGGTGCGTCCAAGTTAATTCTATCCCCTTTGCATTTTTTGGAGTTCTTAGAACCTTTTTTGCAAAAAAGGTTCTAAGCCGCCGGAGGCAAAATCGTTTCTCATGCGCCGGAGGCAAAATTCTGAAATGATCGATTTATGAACTTAATGGTAAATTTACGCCGCATGGAACAACGGGCGCGCCAATTATGCTATAATCCAATGTGCAGCAACACTTTGCTTTTTGTGAGGTAAAACATGAACGATTTCAACAACAATAACGGCAGCGGCAGGCAGCGGCAGAATTGGGAGCGCGGCGCCCAAAACAGCCGCGGAGAATATGACACGGGCGGGCACAGGCCATCGAAAAAGAAGCGGCGCAGGCATACTCCCGTATGGCTGCTCGTATTTGCCGATACCATTGCAATCGGGCTTTTCCTCTGCATATTTTCCTATTTCCACCATGTAAGCCCTATATACGGGCATGATGACCCCATAGAGCTTCCTCAAAGCACCACCGCACCGCCATCCATAAACACGGCAAACCCAACGCAGAGCGGCACAACCCCGCCAGCGGGTCCAACGCCGACCGATGAAGCGGCGGGAAACTTCGCCGGAAAATTCCTGAGCGCCGGCGAAGCTCCCATAAAAACCGCTACCACCTATAAAAGCGAAAACGTTAACGTGACCGTTGAAACCCGAAACGCGGGCAATGCCGTTTACCACATTGCGGATATCTATGTTACGGACGTTAAATTCATAAAAGCCGCTATGGCGGGCGGCGAATACGGCTCAAGCTGGAAGAACAGGGCCTACGTTAACGAAATCGGCTCCTCTGTAAACGCCTTTGTTGCGATAAACGGCGACCAGTGCGCCGCGCACCGCGAGGGCGTTGTAGTTAGAAACGGCACGCTTTACCGCGACACGGTATACCGCGACGTGTGCGTGCTTAACTATGACGGGACGCTCGAAACCTTCCCCCAGGCCCAGTTCGACGTGTCAATAATAAAGGAAAAGGGCGCGTGGCAGGTATGGTCGTTTGGGCCGATGCTGCTGGATAATGGAAAACCGATGACCGAATTCAACAGCGACGTTAGAAGAGCGAACCCCCGAAGTGCCATTGGCATGATAGAACCCGGGCATTACGTATTTATTGCCGTGGACGGGCGCGGCAGCTCATCTGGCATGACACTTGAGGAGCTTTCGCAGCTTTTCTATGACCTTGGCTGCGTTACCGCCTATAACCTTGACGGCGGCGACACCTCGGCGATGGCTGTGGATGGAAATATCTACTCCACGCCTTCCGGCGAACGTGAGGCAACGGACATCATATACGTTGCAATGGATTAGGAGGCGGCAATGTTAAAAAAAATTCTTCCCCATTTTTGTATTATACTTTCTGTCGTGATGCTTGTGTTCCTGATAATAGACCAGGTGAACTCTGCCATGGCCTTTATCAACAATCAGGGGACAAAGGTGATAATGATAGTGTTTTCCATCCTCGTGCTGCTCATGTCCATGCTCTATATAGCTGACCAGCGAAAGAACTGAGAACACGAACCTGCAAGATTTCATACGGCTTCGCACCGCCTAGCTTTCATATATGGCGGCGCGGGGCCGTTTTCAATCGGCGCGCCTCAGCGCATGTGCCCCCTTGTCTTGGATAACCCCGCCCCAAACAAGTCTGTCACCATATGAAAAAGGGTTTCATATTATGATCATATGAAGAATATGCGTTAACGGAGGCCCTGTACATACATGTTCTATATAAGATCCAACGACGGCGTTCGTATCGCCATATATGAATACAATCAGCAGGGGCGTGAAACCGTGCTTTTGATACATGGCTGGCCGCTGTCAAACAGGATGTACGAATACCAGCTCGAACCGCTGATCTGCCGCGGCTACAGGGTTGTAACCCTTGACCTGCGCGGGTTTGGCAGTTCGGACGCGCCGGCGGGCGGCTACTGCTATGACCAGATGGCCGCTGACATTTACTCGGCCGTCCGCGCCATGGGGCTTTGCGGGTTCACCCTTGTGGGCTTTTCCATGGGCGGAGCCATCGCGCTGAGGTATATGCGGCTGTTCAAAGGATTCGGCGTTAAAAAGCTGATACTGCTCGCCGCCGCCGCTCCGTCGTGGACACAGCGCCCGGGATTCCCCTATGGGCTGACGCGGCAGTATGTGAACGGTCTGATCCAACAGGCCTCCACCGACCGTCCCGCCCTGGCGTGCAGCTTCAGCCATGATCAGCTTTTCGCTTCCCCTCAGTCCGAGGCTGTGAAAAACTGGTTTAATGATATAGCGCTTTCAGCGTCGGGCATAGGCACGGTGCGCGCCGCAACAGCCCTGCGCGATGAAGACGGCAGGCAGGACCTAGCCGCCGTGTGCGTGCCAACGTCAATTATCCACGGCGCAAAGGACGTTGTGGTGTTAAACGACCTGGCAAACGCCCAGCATCAGGGAATAAAGGGCTCAAAGCTGTACACCCTTCAGAACAGCGGCCACGGCGTTTTCTATGACGAGCTTAAACGTTTTAACGAAATATTCCTCTCCGCGATTGAGGGGCCCTGCTGATTATCCCGCCTTACAATCCATACTTGAAACACAGGGTCCGGAATCGCTCCGGACCCTTCCAGCGCTAAAACGCGCCCGTTCGGCCTCAGGCAGCCGCCGCCCTTAACGCGCGCCAGCAGCATTGCGCAAAAAACGGGCGGGAGCCTGGAGCTTTTGTGCCCTGCAACCTTTGTTTCCATTGTCCGCTGAGTCATATCCGCTTTAAATAACTGTTTCATCATTATATAGCGTTACACATCATACTAAAGCCTTGTTTTATAAAAATCCCCCCTGTGCAAGAACTTCCCTTCCCCCTGCCATTTAATCAGCCGCGAACTAGTATGCCGTCACGTTCAGCGCAGCTCCATCTCAGCCTGAGCCATTCAGCGCTAAATTGATGCGCAAAAACCGCCCCCGCCTGAGCGGATCCGGCGGCATTCACGGCCTCTATCCTCCTGCGCCATAATAAAAAGGGTCCGGTGCGGATTTACTCTCTATGAATGAGCCGGCAGTGACTTCCCAATTAGCGCGGTCGAGCTTTCACCGCCTTCTCATTCTGCCGCTGTGCAGCGCAGCCTGGGCAAACTGGCTGCTCCCACACGGGTTTAACCTCGCAAGCGCGGCCCAAAACCGCAGTGCAGTGGCAGGCCCTAAGGGGCACAGGTCCCGGACCCTTCTATATAAAGCCGCCGCCCTTGATCTAGGTGAAGATGATATATGCCAATGCGGTATGCTCCGCTGGAGGAATCCGGCGCGCTCGCCGGACGGTTAACGGGTGTTATTGCGCGGTTTGCCCGCTGGCCTACGGTCCACAGCGGTGAACCGTCCGCTTTACATGGCTGAATGCGGGCTTAGGGCGGCGGCGTAAAGCGGCCTTAACCAATGTGATATAAAGCATTTGCTATCCGGCGCGGGGAGACTTGCAGCCTCTCCCCGCCCTCAGCCGCGCCCGACCCCCCTTAAAGCTGATTCTAAACAGGATTGGAAGGTTTCGGGCAATATTTTCACGCCTTACAACATTAATTTTAACCTGAAACAGGTTATAGTTCAAGATTAATTTTGCCAATATATTAACCTCCTTTTTGAGGTGCTACAAAGGTATCTGCCAATAGCGACATCAAACTTAAATGTAACGCAGGCCTAAGGCCCATGCCGGCGGCGCGTCCGCTGGATGATTCACGACGGCCCTGGTTTACAGATGCGCTGAATCCAGCCGTAATTCCTTTGTCGATTAACAGCATCTGCCGGCGCCATCCGGCGGCTTTTGCCAGACGATTATAAAATACGCAGAAAACCATAACCTAATACAGGTTTAATTCGTAAATTTACCACTAAATGTATTATTATTTTTTTGAGGGATTACCGTGTATAGGCGAATAAGGGATTTTAGGGAAGATAATGATCTTACCCAAACACAAGTGGCTAGGATGTTGGGCATGTCGCAGACAGGCTACTCTAAGTACGAGACGGGCGAGAATGATATTCCCACCTATGTATTGATTAAGCTATCGGATTTTTACAATACAAGCGTGGACTATCTTCTCGGCCTTACGGATGAAAAGCGCCCGTATGTACGAAGAGAGGACAGGTCCTGACTTTGTGCTCTTGAATAAGCCGTGTCCAGAGCCTACATATTATCATCCAAGCCTTTAATGGGCTTCCTTTTATCACCCCCCTACATTTTTTAGGAAGCCCGCGGGCTTTTTTGCCTTAAACAAGGACAGCGGACCGGACGCAGGTTCCGC
Source organism: uncultured Oscillospiraceae bacterium (assembly GCA_964431505.1). GTDB lineage: Bacteria > Bacillota > Clostridia > Christensenellales > CAG-138 > UMGS946. The sequence continues at coordinate 727 of CAYSKA010000117.1, read as the reverse complement.
TTAGCCGCGTTTTTTTGCGTCCGGCAGGCCGCCCATCTATATAAAACCCTGCCCAGCCCCATATTGGAGGAACCAGGCCCCACGGGCGCCGGAGGAAGCGGGCGCCGCCCATTGTACCGCTAACTGGGGCCGGATTCCCCATCCGCGCCGCCATCCTGTCCGGAGGGGAGGGTGTCCCTTCCGGGTGGGATATAGCGCGGGCTTATTGGAAGTGGCTCAGGGCAGCCGGTAAGCCCTGCAAGGTATGTGATGGTCGTGCCGTAGAGGTCTGCAAGCATTGCCAGCGTTTTGACGGGTACAGCCCGCCTCCCGCTCTCATAGCCCCTGTAGGTTGACACCGGCATGGACAGGAGGCTTGCAAGCTGTTCCTGTGTAAGGCAATGCCTTAGCCGCATTGATTTAAGCATATAAGTCGCTCGGATTGTTTTTATAGCTTCCGGAATACTGAAATACTTTCTTGGTTTGCTGCGCTTTGGCGCTTTGGATTGAATTGAGCGTTTTAAACACCTGTCTTTGACCTTATATAGAACGTTTGCCATCCGAATCTGCTAAACAACTCCTATCACTCCCCTGTTTCACCTCTTGTTCAATACATCTTCTTGTATATAACATTGCCCTTATCAGTTCTAATATCCGTGCCTGCTTCTCGATAGTCAACTTACTCACGTATTCAATTATTTCATCTAACACCTTATCATCTTCGCTGCTATTAATAGGCTTCATTTTC
>CAYSKA010000116.1:0-5186 GCA_964431505.1 uncultured Oscillospiraceae bacterium | reverse complement strand
GGACATGCTACTCCGACTCCTCCCAGTCAAACGGACGATTCCGGAGAAACGGACAACCCGCCCCAGCCCACACCCGGAGAGGAAGCGTTTGTCCTTCCGTTTTAAATGCGAATTTTGCTGTATATGAAAAAGGACCGGAATATCCGGCCTTTTTCGCATCATATAGGTTTATCATTATCCTTCAAAGAAATCGCCCCTTCGATAATCGTAAACCGCGCTCGTGCCTATTGAGAAGTCCTCAAGGTTTTCTAAAACCTTGCCTGTACCGATCGCAACGCAGGATATGGGATCCTCAGCCACATAACATGGAACCTTTGTATGCTCGGCAATGAATTTATCCATTCCGTATAGAAGCGCGCCGCCGCCTGTAAGGCAAATGCCGTTTTCAGCAATGTCGCTTGCAAGCTCGGGCGGGGTCTTTTCAAAAATGCTTCGTACGCTTTCAAGTATCGACTGAAGCGGTTCTTCAAGCGCGTCTATCATCTCGTTGGAACCAACCACTATTGCCTGAGGCAGTCCGGATATGAGGTTGCGTCCCCTAACGTCTATAAACAGCTGTTCCTTTCTTGGATAGGCGGACCCAATTCTTATCTTCATCTCCTCAGCTGTACGTTCGCCTATAAGGAGGTTATGCTTCTTGCGCATGTATCGGACTATTGAGTCGTTGAACTTGTCGCCGGCTATCTTGATGGATTCGGACAACACGGCGTCGCGCAGGGAAATTACCGCCACGTCAGTGGTTCCGCCGCCAATATCCAACACCATGTTGCCGCGGGGCTGGGATATATCTATTCCCGCTCCGATTGCCGCGGCAATCGGCTCGTCAATAAGATATGCGTACCTAGCCCCAGCGCTTTCCGTAGCGTCGATAACAGAGCGTTTTTCAACCTGGGTAACTCCCGAAGGGACACATACAACCACCTTGGGCTTGAACAATATGCGCGTTCCGACTACCTTTTTCAGAAAATGCTGCAAAAGCCGCTGCGTAATGTCAAAATTGGAAATTACGCCGTCCCGAAGCGGCCGGATAGCTATTATGTTCCCAGGAGTTCGCCCAAGCATGCGCCTGGCCTCTTCACCTATTGCCATGATGCGTCCGGTTATCTTTTCAACAGCGACGACCGACGGCTCTCTGAGCACTATCCCCTTATTGCTTACATACACAAGCACGCTGGAGGTGCCGAGATCGATTCCTACATCGTTAAACTCTAAAAAACCCATCTGTGTTCCTTCCCAAAGCGCCTAAGGCGCGTATATATGTCATGATAATACAATAAATCACGTACATTTACAAATGTAAATGTTGCAAAGTTATTTTATCATTTACCAAACGCCACGGCAAGCCTGACGGTGTATTATTCTGCGATTTTTTGTGGAAACTGAACGCCGTTCATGAAAAATTCGCAATTAATGGCATATCCGGCAAAAACATACTTACCTGTCCCAAATACCTAACATAAATAATGAAAAAAGCCGTCCCCCATGGGGAACGACCTTCTAGCAACGGTATCTGAAAGGAGATCATCCACTGCTTTTCACTTGCACTATTATTATAAACCTGCCCTGCCAGCAGGTCATCACAAAATTGTTACAGTTGGCTTAAAGTTCTGTTACCCTCAGTTGACAAGGGTAAACGCGCCTGGAGGGCCGGATTTGGGCCATTTCTATGTTCTCGTCGCTTGAAATAGCGCTGCTATTCCTGCGCTCATAGGCCTTGAACTGGCCACAAATCCGACTCCCCGAGGTCTTGTGAGTTTTCGCTCTCCCAGCCCGTGCGGGATGAGGCGCGGTCGCGCAGGCGTAGCGGACCCTACGGCAAGCGGCCGGAACAAAGTCCTACGCGGGCTGGGTATGCGAAAACCGTGTTTACCCTTGCCAACTGAGGGTATTTATCATTTAAGCTTTTTTATAGATTAAACCTGTTTTTTAATATGCCGTCAGCCCATCTAACCGCGTCCCTTACAGCTTCAAAGCACGAATCGCTTTCTGCGCGTATGGCGTCCGCATAAATTCCGCGTTTTGCGGCCAGAGTTATAGCTTGGGCAATCAACTTGCCATTGCTGGACTGATTGCGGCCAACAAGAAGCCGGGCGGCTGACGCGTCGCCGCGTATCAGCCTCAGCAGACTAAACGCCGCCTTCACGTCATCATCCGGTTCTTTCGTACCGGCCACAGCGTTTTGAGGGCAAACCGCCTGGCATATTTCACATCCTAGAAACCCAGGCAGTATTTCCTTGACAAAATCGGGGTGACATGCCGTACCCATATGCCAACGTATACAGCGCTTATAATCAACTCCATTCATGGTTATCGCGCCCGTAAGGCATTTGCGCATGCACAGGGAACAGCTGCCGCATTGTTCGCACGGCTCTTCCACATGAAGGGGTTCGCACAGCTCTGTGACAAACGTGGTAAGAACGGTTCTTGATCCCAGCTCTTTTAGCCTTAAAAGCCCGTTACGGCCCATAACGCCGATTTTTGCGTTAAGGAGCAGCGGTATCACCGGTACATGCGAACGCTCAGTACGCGCCCCCATTCCCCTAAGCTTTGATACAAAGGCATTGCCGGTATGGTATGATGAATTCGACGCTATGTAGTATGCGGGAATGGGTTCGTCAATTCCATGGGGGACATATGCGCGCACCAGGACCAAAATGGTTTTTGTAAAGGCAGGAAGATTGTAGCCGGTCTTCTCAAGCGAAGGGTCAATATAGAAGACTCGCGCAAATCCGAGATCCCTTGCAGTCTCTTCAATTATGGCATGTATCATAAAGCACCTCATATTAAATATAACACAAATTAACGCGCTATCACAAGCCGGCTTTAGCGGACTGCTGAATAAACAATAAATGGATGCGCTGGTCCTGGCAAGGTTTTCTTTTTTGTCCCGTCATAGTATAATGTAGTATGGGCTGGCAGAGCGATTATGTATTAAGCATATAAGCTCAAGCTGCCATATAGCTGTTCAATGATCTCGGGTTTCCATAGCTTATTATCTATTATTTTTATAAGGGAGAAGGAGGCGGCGTCATGGAGGATGTACGTGTAGCAGGAAGATCAATACGCTATCTTTCGCTAATGGCCAGGGAATATCCAACAATACAGGCGGTAAGCTCGGAGATAATCAATCTTCAGGCAATATGCAATCTGCCAAAGGCGACAGAGCATTTTATGAGCGACATTCATGGGGAACACGAGGCGTTTTTGCACATAACCAACAATGCGTCCGGAGCAATCAGGGACCGCATTGAAATGGTGTTTGGAAACTCGCTTGGTGAAGGCGAGAGGAGGAACCTCGCGGCGCTTATATATTATCCGGAGCAAAAGATGGAGCAGGCGAGGGCGTCGGGCACGGACATGAACGACTGGTACAGGGTAGCGCTATACCGGCTGATAGCCATATGCAGGGCGACAACATCGAAGTATTCGCGTTCAAAGGTGAGAAAGGCGCTTCCAAAGGACTTTTCGTATATAATTGACGAGCTTTTGCATACTCACTATGTTGATAGCGACAAGGAAAGATATTATGATAGGATTATAACCAGCATAGTAGACCTTGACAGGGCGTATGCGTTTATTGTGGCGCTATCAAGCCTTATAAAACGGATGGCGGTCGACCATCTCCATGTAGTGGGCGACGTTTTTGACCGCGGTCCGCATGCCGATGTAATCCTGGATAGGCTAATTGAGCATCACAGCGTAGATATACAGTGGGGGAACCATGACGTCCTTTGGATGGGAGCGGCCGCCGGAAGCCCCGTATGCGTGGCGACCGCAATTAAAAATTGCGTGCAATACGACAATCTGGATATGCTTGAAAACTCGTATGGTATCAATATATTGCCGCTAGCCCTTTTCGCATCCGAATACTATTCTGATGTTGATTCCTCGGTTTTTACCCCAAGGAAAATGCCGTCGGAGCATTACATGCCAAAGGACATGAGCCTCTATGCGAGAATGCATAAAGCCATATGCGTAATCCAGTTTAAACTTGAGGGGCAGTTGATAAAGCGGCGGCCCGAATACAGGATGGCGGACAGGGATATGCTTTCCAGGATAGACTATTCGGACATGAGCATAACCATCGGAGGAAAGAAGCATCAGCTGAGGGATACCGAATTCCCCACAATAGATCCGGCCGACCCCAACAGGCTGACCGAGAGCGAGGTATTGCTGATGGAACAGCTTACCTCATCGCTTCAAAACAGCCATAAGCTTCAGACCCACGTCAGGTTCTTATATTCGTCAGGCAGCGTATACCTGTGCTACAATGGCAACCTGCTGTATCATGGATGCATTCCGTGCGGCGACGGCGGCGCGTTTATGAAATTCGACTGCGATGGGAGCCTGCTGTCGGGCAAGGATTATCTGGATTATGCCGACAGGGTGGCACGGATGGCCATGTATGCGCCCGAGGGTTCGCAAGCCCGCGAAAAGGGCAGGGACTTCATGTGGTTCCTATGGTGCGGAAGGAATTCGCCTATATTCGGCAGGAGTCAAATAACGACGTTTGAAAGGGCCCTGATTGAGGATAAATCAACGCATAAGGAGCCGAAGAACGCCTACTATGAATATTGCGACGATGAGGATTTCGCGCTCAAAGTCCTCAATCATTTTGGCCTAAACGAGAGCTATTCGTGCATAGTAAACGGCCATATACCTGTAAAGGCCAAGGAGGGGGAGGAGCCGCAGAAGGCGAATGGACGCCGTGTAGTTATAGACGGCGGGTTCTGCAGGGCCTATCAGCCCCAGACCGGAATAGCGGGATATACCATGTTTTTCACCTCCCAGCGCATACGTATAGTAGCCCACGAGGCTTACGGGGCCAATGATATGCAGTTTCTTGATAACGACATAAGGACGCATGGTACGGTTGTAAGAAATCTTCCCGAGCGGCTTTTGGTAGGCGACACGGATATTGGAGTGGGACTTAAAGAGCGAATAGATGACCTCAAGGCGCTTCTTGAGGCATATAGGATGGGTATAGTAAAAGAAGCCTAACCAATTATATAAATGGGGGTGCAGTTCAGGCTGCGCTCCCTTTTTTATAGACACGTATAGCCAACCATGAAAACCGTCATGTTTAGATAAAAAGCACGGCGGCATTCCATTTAATAGCATCTCACCATACAAATTGTTTAAAAAACTGTTAATAATAGTTGAGGAATATTTGAAAAGGCCATAAT
>CAYSKA010000115.1:0-5189 GCA_964431505.1 uncultured Oscillospiraceae bacterium | reverse complement strand
CATTTTCACTTGGATTGTAACTGGTTCAAGGAAAAAAGATAGCCCCCCATTTTAAATAGAATTAAGCCTAACTTGAAAGTCCAATCATAAAAGGCTAAAAAAGACGCCGAAGGCGCCTTCCAAATGTTTTTTGCTTCAATTAAATAAAATTACACTTCTAAATAATCTATTATGGTGAAACCCCAATCACCATTGTGTCTTACAAGGCACCACCCGCTTACCGTATAGAAATACTCTACACCTGTGCCAGCGGGCAAAAGCCGTATTATGCCGAATGATGTGCCAGGCCCTGTACGAAGATTCACCTTTGCAGAGCAATTCACAGCCCGCATGCCCTGATTGCCGTCAACGGGCGCTATTTCGATTGTTCCAGACGCTGTGATCTGCATATACGCCTTATTTACATACCCCGCTGAGCCATTGCAATAGGCATAATACCATTCTTGATACTCGCCCAATACTGACATTACAGTTCCGCTGGGAAGAAGTTCAATTATGTCTGCATCCATCGAGGCGCTTGCCCTAAAATTCAGCCGTCCTGTAGCAACGCCCGTTGCGGGGGATGGAGGGACGCCGTCATCTTGCTCGGGAACGCTTTGTATACGGACATAGGCTGCGTATAGATAACCGCGCATCCCATTATATTCAGCCTCATACCATCCATTATTCAGCGAATACAGTGTAACCTGTGTTCCCCTGGGAAGCTGTGTAATCTTTGGCGAGGAGGTTGAAGGTCCTGTTCTAAAATTGACGTTGCCGGTTGTAATTCCCATGCCTATGGGTTCGCTATTCTCTTCGGAGCCGTCTCCATCCGATGAATCGGAGGAATAGGTTATCTCAACATAACTGCCGCTTACAAAGCCTCTTTGGCCGTTATATTCTGCTTCATACCATCCGTTGGTAAGGCCGTAAAGCGTTATTGTTGTTCCCTTTGGAATTACGTCAATGACGCTATAGCTAGTCGAGGGGCCTGTGCGGAAGTTTACGTTGCCTGTCGTCAGGCCCAATCCAATGGCGCCATCAGGCAATTGGACGTATTCCCCAGTTATTCGTACATAATCGGAGTGGATATATCCCATCGATTCAAAAGCGCTTGAGTAAGCGTAATACCAGTCTCCGGTTCTGCCATGGATTATCAGTCCGCTGTTTTCGCTGAGTTTGCCCATGGATTGATGGGATGTTGATGGCCCAGTCCTAAAATTAACCCCGTTTTTAGTAACTACCGCAGTGTATAGCTCTCCTCCAGTATCAGGTGGAGGTTCGGGAGAAGGTTCGGGTGAAGGCGTGGGGCCGTCGGGCTGGCCGGTTATTTCTACAAACTGCTTTGAGACATAGCCGACTATATTCTGGGCTACCGCGCAGTACCAATCTCCATGTTCTCCCAGGATGTAAACGTCTTCTCCGGAATTTAGGCGCGTAATTACCTGATAGGAGGTGCCAGGGCCAACCCTGAAGTTAACCCCGTTTGTATTTATTTTACCGTACGCTATTATGTTGGGTACGTTGGGCGTGGGGGAGGGGGATACCGTTGGGGTCGGCGAAGCGCTTGGGCTTGGCGAGGGTGTTGGATCCGGCGTTTCAGCGGTAATCTCTACAAAGCTTCCGAGGATATATCCGATGCGGCCGTCTTGTGTTACCGCATGGTACCATCCATTTTCAGTTCCAAGTATATCAAGCTTATGGCCCCTGTACAGCACCGTAATTATGCTATAATCCGTAGACGGTCCGGTACGGAAGTTTACGCCGTTAGCGGTGACCGTTCCCCGGGCTATTATGTCGCCCGGATCCACGGGCGGCACAGTAGGTTCAGCGCTTGGGGGTGGGGTTATGCCCGGAGTAGGGTTTTCCGGCTCGTTTACCGTTATAGTTGCAAAATCAGCACCTGGGAAGTAAAAGCTAAGGATCTGCCTGTAGGTGTGCCCGCTGTTGGCGCGCTGTTGAGCGCCTCTTTGGCTTAGGCCTACGCCGTGCCCCCATCTGCAGTGATATACATTATAGCCGCCGTCCACATTTTCACCCCAGTATATGCGAAGCGAGCTGTTGGCAAAAACTCCTGAGTCAAGCAGGTCTGATGCTGGGAAGTCCAAGGTTATATCCCTCTGGGCAGTATCCGCTCCATCGCCCGAATCCGATATAAGCGCAGTCAATGATACTGTCATACGGGTCATATTGCGCTGCGTATTTGGATGGCGCGGCGTGTTTAAAGACGCCGAATTTACGGCGTTTATCCCCGTTACATTTAAGCCCGACGCTTCACGGGCTTTGTCCATTAGCATTGTATACAGGCGGCCGCTCGTCAAATTGCCTTCGCCTATGGGAACAAATACTGTTTCCAGCTTGCTGTAGGGATTGTTAAAGTCGTAGCTGTCTATGCTTAAAGCATAAGCGCCATCTACAGCGCTGGAGGACCAGGCATAGGAGGGCAGTGTAGTTTCTCCTCCATTGCTGGCGGCATAGTAGGTATATAAAATTTTTCCATTATACTTAAGCACTACATCAATGGTTTGATCTACCGCGGCAATTACGTTTGCTGCCGATGGATCGTATCCCTTATAAACCTGTTCGGTGGAGGTGTCGCCTATATCATAGCCGTCCCTTGGAGACATTTTATTGAAAGCATAGCACTTGGCGGCTATAGCCTGGGCTTTAAGCGCCTCAATGGGGTAGGAATTGTTCATTTCATAGCCAACGACCCCATACAGGTAGTGGGCAAGCGGCACCTTGTTTACAACTTGAATATATCCGTTTGAGGCCAATTTAATATAGAAATGGCCTAGATACTTTCGAGAATTTGTACTTAATTGTGCATAGCCTGCTGAGCGGTCAATGTCCATGCGCAAAATTGAAACGGAATCGCCTTCATATATAATTCCAGACGAAGAATGAGAAATCCTAAGCTTGCTTCCGGATTTGGCAACCGTAAGGGTACCGCCGCTGAAGGAGGCGCCATTCTCCCCTATGAAATAGCGTCCGTTAATGCTCAAACTAAGCGTTGTAGCATTACTGGTTGAAAGCTTTACCCTGATATAATCGTAATCACCATTTTCCGCAGCAACGGAATTTGCTATAGGAGCTACGGAAATCAAGGTGAATAGGACCAGTAAAAAGGCAACTATATTTCTTTTGGTACGCATATGAAAATACCCCCCCAGACTATACAAAAAATCCATTAAATTTTATTTATTATAGCATATAATCGGAAGAATTGAGATAATATGCAGGTTAATTAATAAAGAGTTCACAATTTTCAGTCCTCAATAAGCAGGAGCCAGCGTATCATAACATTGAAAATACGAGTAATTTTCACCTTAAGCCAATCAACAAAACCCGCACCTCGAATTTTGCATTTGAATACGATTATACAAAGCACAAAATGGATAGTTCAGGAGGATCATATATAATGATGACATCATATTATACAAAGACCTTTGCAGCGTTGATGCTGTTGCCGCCTGTGGCAAGAGCCTCGATAAGGGGAAGCACGGAATACCCTGGGTTAAGGGGAAACCTCAACATATATCAGGCGGACGAAGGCCTGCTGATAGCAACGGAGATATGGGGACTGCCTACAAAGCAAGGGGAATGCGAAAACAACATATTTGGTCTGCATATCCATGAGCATGGAAGATGCACCGGCAATGAAAGCGACCCTTTTGCCGACGCGGGCGGACACTATAATCCCACTCATTGTCCACATCCTGCGCATGCGGGGGATATGCCGCCGTTGTTCGGGTTTAACGGCTATGCATGGGGAGCGTTTTATACAAAGCGCTTTACGGTTGACGAGGTGGAGGGCCTGGCGGTGATAGTTCATGGCCAGCGCGATGATTTTACGTCTCAGCCAGCGGGGGACGCAGGAAAGCGCATTGCTTGCGGCGTAATAAAGATTATGGGATGATCAATTATTCGAAGCCCGCTCTGTAAATCAGAGCGGGCTTTGGAGCATAGTTATTCTTTTCTTATAAAAAGTATTCCCAGAGTATATGGACCGCAATGGTTTGAGATGGTGCATCCGGCGCGGGTTTCAATTATTTCTTTGAAATCCCCATATTCCTCAACCGACTTTCGAACTGAATCCACTATTTCAGGGGGACATGCGGGATGCGTGATAAATATCCTGTCATAAACTATATCATCCCTGTCCTCAAGCCGGTCGCGCACATATTTTCGCAAAGCGCTGTCAAATGATCCCCTGTACTTTTTGCCAACCCCCATCTTGCCGTCCTTGACCTCAATACAAGGTTTTAATCCAAGGATATTGCCGCCAAGCGCTGCTAGCGACGAGCAACGGCCGCCCTTATACAGATAATCAAGCCTTTCTACGACAAAACTGGCCTCAACCCTGTTTACAAGTTCATCCAAGCGCTGCTTTATAGTTTCTGCGGGGAGACCCTGCTGTGCCATATGCGCTGCCTCCATGACTATATGCCCGCTTCCTGTAGACAGGTTGCGCGAATCAACCAGATATACATTTTCAAATTCACCTGCCGCAAGCACAGCATTTTGATGGCATACAGAGAACTCAGAGCTTATATTTATATGTACAACAGAATCCCCATTGCTGGTAAAACGGCTGAACAGGTCATAATAATCCGATACTCCAGACGCCGCTGTTTTGCAGAGTTTGCCAGTGGAGTCAACATATTTAAAAATATCCGAAGGCGTAACATCTACTCCGTCGCGAAGCTCTTTATCATCAATTATTATATAGAGTGGAAGTATTTCAATATTGAACCGTTTTATAATATCGCTAGATAGATCGCACGTGCTGTCCGCGCTTATGCGTACCATATGATCCTCCTAAATATAAACTAAACATTGATTATAGGTTTCAACCCATATTTTTAAAGTATACCAACAGGCTGCCGCATTGTCAAATATGATGGAAAGGAGGTTTAGCACACAGATGGAAAGGAGGTTTAGCACACGCTTATGTCAGCTATATGAACATTAACGATTCACATAGCCGCTATGCACTTAAGCTTAGCATAAGAAAAGGCAGGAAGCCTCCTGCCTTAAAAGGGTTTTGTGTTTGGAAATTAATTGAAGAATTTCTCAATTATATCCACGATTTCTGCGCCTATACGCTTTTGCGCCTCATTGGTTGACGCGCCTATATGCGGCGTACAGGAAACCTTTGGATGAGAATAGAGTTCCACGTTCTTTGGCGGCTCTTCGGCGAATACGTC
>CAYSKA010000114.1:0-5215 GCA_964431505.1 uncultured Oscillospiraceae bacterium | reverse complement strand
GATGACTAGTGATTGAGAGGTTTCCTGCCTTTGAGGGAGATAAATTGCATAAATATGTACACCTGATTTTTTGGCAGGGTTTTAACTTATGGATAACGCATAAATGCCTTCTTAGGGGAGGATATACAGCAATATATCAGCGTAAAAATAATATCAAAGCATTATACGGATTGAATTTTATTGAGATGGAATCAGTCCTTTAAATAATAGAATTGTATCAATTTTCGACATACAGGAGACTGTCATAAATATTTGTTGACAACTTATATTATGCGGCGTATAATAACATCGAAGTAAAACTTTGGAGGCGCCTATGCTTAAACACCGGAGGTATACGCTACTGGATTACATCTGGCTGCCGTTCAGGGCAACGCCGGTTCCAACGTTGCTTTATATCATTAGGGTTATAATCCAGTCCTTTATACCAGCTGTGACAGCGCTTGTGACAGCCGAATTCGTAAATACAGCCATATCCATAGCCGGAGGCTCCGCGGGCATGGACAAAATTGTCCCGCCCATAGCAATGATAGTTTTTATAACCGCATTCAACGTCCTTGGAAAGAGGCTTACGGATTTTTGCAAGGTGCGCATAATCAACGGACTGCGCTCAAGGCTCCGTTCCGATATGCTTGAAAAACGGGCCAGGCTTGAATATATCTGTATTGAGGACCCTGAGAGGTGGGACCTTGTAGAGCGGGTAACAGCCCCCAAGGACCAGAAGACGCCTGAGGACAGGGTGTTTATGGGTTTTGCGGACACCCTGAGCTTTATGTACATGACAGTGAGCTTTATAAGCGTCATTAGCCTGATCATAGCTCAGGTATGGTGGGCCGGCCTGCTGATAATCGCCGCCATGGTCCCAGTTGTCATCACAAGCATGAAGGGCGGCAATAAAACCTATGAAGCACAGAAGATGGTATCAAAGGAGCAGCGGCGCTACAAATACCTTCACGACGTGCTGGCAAAACGCGACAATGCCGCGGAGCGTGCGGTGTTCGGCTTTACCGGCGAGGTAAGCGAGGAATGCAGGGAGGAGTACGAGCGGTCCCGCAAAATAGAGTTCAAAGAGCGCCGCAAGTGGTTTTTCCGTATGAACCTAAGCGGGATGATAGTGGCGGCAGTATCCGCGGTCTGCGCGCTGGTGCTGCTTATTCCAACCATTCAGGGACTTATAACCATCGGTATGTTCATGGGCCTTTTTACGGCTATGGGCGATATGGTGGGGAACATGAGGTGGCAGCTGGCCCAGAATACGGCAAACGTGGTCCTCAACTCAAAGTATGCAAAGGACCTGACGGAATTCATGGACATGCCCGAACAGGAGGGTGCGGAACTTATGCCGGACCGCAATGTTCCCGGGTTTGAGCGCCTTGAGTTCAAAAACGTCTCGTTCGCCTATCCTGGAAGCGATGTCAACGTGCTGAACGGACTGTCGTTTACCCTGGAAAAGGGAAAACACTATTCATTTGTAGGCGCTAACGGAGCCGGGAAAACCACCATTACAAAGCTGCTTTTGGGCATGTACCAAAATTATGGAGGGGAGATACTGATTAATGGCAGGGAACTGCGCACCTACAGCATTGCGCAGCTTAAAGCGCTATTTATCTGCGTATTTCAGGATTTTTCAAGATATCAGCTTACGATGCGTGAAAACATTGAGCTTGGCAATATAGGCGGAACCAACAATGGAAATATAGGGCGGGCGGTTGAGCTGGCCGGACTTTCAAAATTAAAGGAACAGATAGGCCTTGACGCGCATATAGGAAAGCTTAACGAGGACGGGATCGACGTATCAGGCGGAGAGTGGCAGCGCATAGCTATGGCAAGGGCCATTATAAGCGGGTCCGAGATCAAGATCCTTGACGAGCCTACCGCCGCGCTTGACCCCATAGCGGAACGCGACGTATATGAGAACTTCAGGGACATAAGCCGTGGAAATACAACGGTGTTTATAAGTCACAGGCTAGGCTCAACTAAGCTTGCCGACATCATATACGTGCTTGACGGCGGCCGCGTCATCGAACGCGGGGATCATGAAAAGCTTATGGAGGAGTACGGCCTCTATGCCGAGATGTTTGAAAGCCAGCGAAGCTGGTATGCGGAAACCGCCTGATTTTTGATGCTTTAACAATCCATATGAATGCTTGTGGAGGTAATAAATGAAAACTGCCGCTGATCAAAAGACTGTATCGGTGTACAAGGTTATAAAAAGCTTTGCCCCATACCTTTTTAAGGAGAATAAGAAGGTTACGTTTTCTCTAATGTTTGTAACGCTGCTAATGATGGCGCTGCTGGTTGCGCAGACCATTCTAACGGCCAATCTGTTTACATCCGTTGAGATAGCTGTAGGAAGCGGAAGCTATACAGAGCCTATCCTGTGGTTTCTTGGCGTGCTTGCCATTATTCTTGTAACGCCGCTATTGAACGGGGCGGTCAACCTGTGGCTGCCGGACATGTGGAGAAGGTGTGAAAGCGCCATATTGCCCCACATCCACAGAAAGGTAAGGAAGCTTCCGGCAACGGCTTTTGAGGATCCGTCCATGCTGGACGCGATAAACAAGGCTGAAGTTGGCGCGATGAACGGCTCGGTTCTTGTTGTATTGCTGTTGCTGGTGGTATTCGGATACCTGCCCTATTTTATATTGATGGGCGTATACCTGTATACGCTTAAGCCAATACTGGGGATTGCGCCAATCATAGTATTTATTCCCGTACTCCTTGGCCAGATAGTCAAGGTCAAAGCGTTTTCGGAGCTGGAGGAAAAATCCGCTCTCCCGCGCAGGCGCGTTGAGCACTATGAAAAATGCGTTGGAGACAGGCAGTTTTTCAAGGAAACAAGGCTTTTAGGAGCGTTCTGCTTTTATAGAAAGCTATACAGGGAAAGTATAGGGCTGCTAAATAAGGAAAAATGGCGCGCCGAACGAAAATCCGGGGCAGTCGAGCTGCTGATGAAGATTCTCACCCTTGTAGCCTACGGCTTTCTGCTCTACCTGCTGGTTACGGCGCTGCTTTCAGGAGACATTGCAGCCGGTCAGTTTGCCGCGGTATTTGCCAGCATAGGCTCGCTGTTTAGCATGATGGAGGAGATGATCGTACAGAATGTCGGCTCTGCCCTCCAGGAAAAGGGCGCCGCGGTAAACCTTATCAGGCTTTTGGAAATGCAGGAGAGAGAGGGCAATAAGAAGGTTGAGACAGACCGCGGAATTGAACTCAAGGATGTGAGGTTTACATATCCGGGCAGTGAAAAGGAGAGCATAAGGGGCGTTAACCTGACAATACGCCCCGGGGAGACGCTGGCGGTAGTGGGTACAAACGGGGCGGGAAAATCAACGCTTGTGAAGCTGCTTATGGGCCTATACACGCCCACCTCGGGCGCTGTAAGCATCGGCGGGGTCGATTCAAGGGAAGCGGATCCAAACATTATGTTTAAAAATACTTCCGCGGTGTTCCAGGACTTTGGAAGATATAAGATGACGCTTGAGCAAAACATCCATATGGCAGACCTGAGAAGGACCCAAGGGATTGAGAAAGCCGCGGAACAGGGCGACGTTGACATACGGGGAGGCAGCTATCCCAATGGGCTTGACACCATGCTTTCAAAGGAATTTGACGGGGTGGATGTATCTGGAGGCCAATGGCAGAGGATTGCGATTGCGCGGGGCCTGTTCAGAAGTCATGACCTGATAGTGCTGGATGAGCCTACCGCGGCCATAGACCCGCTTGAGGAGACAAGGGTATATAAAAAGTTTGCAGAGATAGCAAAAGAGAATACAGCGATAATAGTAACACACAGGCTGGGATCGTGCCGCATAGCCGACCGGATTGCCGTAATGGATTCGGGTAAGCTGGTAGAGACGGGGACGCATGATGAGCTTATGCAAAATAACGGCCTTTACCGCGAGATGTGGGACGCTCAATCCGAGTGGCTCAATGGCGGCGGATCTGGAGAAAGGTGCGCTTGATTCAGGGCGGCGAACCGAAATGTGATGCATAAATAAAATACGAAACTCTATATGGGGCGCAGGCTTGCGTCCCTTTTTTTCTAATAAGATGAACATTCCTTCAGACAAACAAGCTGTCATTAAGCAGGCGAATCGCGCGGTTTTGGGCAAGCATACAGCCTGGGGCATTCGCGCCATGTAATACGGGCATTTATGATAAAGCAGAAAGGGAAGCATGCCTGGACATACACGGTTGAATTCTTCATTCATGGTTTAGTAAGCTCTGAGGCCGATACAGGTTAGGCAGGCGCCCTTTCAAAACATCCGGCAAGCCCTGCCCAGGTTTGAAGGCGAACGCGCACACGCCTGGTAAAGCGCGTCTATGCTGTTACATTAGCGCTCATGAGGTCTATGTGTTAATGAGATCATTTCCTGATTGGATAACTTGTAGATTACATATAAATTAAAAAAACCCCCGGAACATCCGGGGGATGGATATTGAAGCTAAATCACAAATTTGATTTATACCATAGAGGAATACACCAAACTAGAGATTAGTCCGCCCGCTGGCTTTCAAAAGAACCTATCGGGACCGGTTAAGCTCCGCCCTATGGGCGGGCTAACTTCAATATTATCTGTTGAGGTATACTACCATCAAGCAGAGTTAACAACATATGGCTTTGATACCATGTCGGCCGTACTGGCACAACGCTGCAGCCGCCCGAATTAAGCAGATCAACAGACAAATTCCAAACATGGAAAATCCATGTATCAATATCAGCTCAGCCAAACTGTCATAATTATCGCCGTATATCTGGCTCCTATATGCTCAGTTGGGTGTTATTAGCCGTTAGTTCCGCCTGTGGGTGAAGCCTCAGGTGTAGCCGATGTGTCAGGTGTAGCCGAAGTATCAACATCGGGTGAGGCTGATGTTATAGGAGCTCCTGTCGGCGTGGTAGCCGGAGCGGTTGGAGTGGCGACCGGAGTAGTAACCGGAGTAGCCGACGGCTTAGCCGACGGGGTTGCGCTGGGGGTGTTGTCGCATGCGCAGCCGGTGATGCAAAGAGCTACCAGTACTGCCATGGCTAATACAAGACTGATTATTCTGGTCTTACGATTGATTTTCATTGTTTACCTCCAAGTAGTTAATGATATTTTTTGATATCAATATTGTTTTTATATTTGACTTAAAGTATTCTTACTTCCGTAAGTGCAGGTTGGCTATTGCTGATTTTGGAATATACGAACTCTATATCATCTTTACGCGGGTCTTA
>CAYSKA010000113.1:0-5250 GCA_964431505.1 uncultured Oscillospiraceae bacterium | reverse complement strand
GTTTATGGAGCCCATACTGGTTCCTGCTGCTGACAATACCGCTGTATTATCCCATTGCGTCGGCAATATCGGGCGAAAGACATAAAAAATCCTTTTCCTACGGCTATTTTATAACGATACTGTATCTTATCCTGGGATTTGGCTGGCAGTTATGGCATCCATACTGGCTGCTGTTCCTTACAATCCCGATAGGGAATTATATCATTAACTCAATAGGCCGATCCAGAGCAAGGGACTGACAAGGGCGCTGAGGCATCAGGGGGGCTGTCTTACTCAAGGGCGCCAGGTTCTTTTAAAAGCGTCCTTGAGCAAACGGCTTCCTGCCCCCTAGAGGGGAAAGTCAACGCCCCGATTAATTTAAAGCATAAGGGACCGAAGTAATCTGAATAAGCCATAAATAAGAGCGTGCTGGTTTTACCCGATTGAGCGGACGCGGATTGAAACAGGCGCGCGATAACGGCAAGTGCTTGACCTGGGTCCATAAAACGGTACATGCGTGAATAAAAACCCATAGCCAAAGCATTTGCTGGAAACGCATGCCGCGGCCCACGCGGGGATATTGGACGAAATAACACCGGTTCAGCGCCCTGCATGATAATCCGTCCCATACTAGGCGTGCAGACTGAAATCCCGGCAGTTTAGCAAAACAAGCGCGCGAAAACGCGTCGCACCCATGTGGGTGCGGATTGAAATGTCAAGGAGCAATCGGGTGTTTGCAGAGGGCGCGGCCGCACCCCATGTGGGTGCGGTGAAATGTCTGGTGTCATTTTATTGATGCCAATGAGAGTGTTGTCGCACCCCATGCAGGTATACGGATTGAAATGATTCCTCGGTTAAGTTCCAGCTCTCTTTTGTGAGTCGCACCCCATGCGCGTGCGCGGATTGAAATTACCTTCGGGAAACGATTGCACAAGGTATCATACGGTCGCACCCTATGCGCGCGCGTGGATTGAAATCTGCACAGAGGGACCGTTGCGGCGGTCCTTTTGTGTCGCACCCTATGCGCGCGCGTGGATTGAAATGGCCAACTCGGCGCGCGGACGGATAAATGCATCACCGTCGCACCCCATGCGGGCACGTGGATTGAAATAGTCTGTCGATCAGGTCAAGGCAATAAAGTCCATCGTCACACCCCATGCGCGTGCGTGGACTGAAATGAGGAATACCGAAGCGCATATATGCCGGAGTGGGAAGTCGCACCCTGCGTGGGTGCGTGGATTGAAATTCTCCAAACAGCGTAGCGGTGTTATCGGACCTGGTCGCACCCATATTGGCGCGCAGATTGAAATAATGTGGATCAAAATAAAGCTTACGCAGCGCTCAGGCCTCCCCGTTATCTTTTTCGCAGTCTTTCGGGATATTGACGCGGCCGTCCGGATTCACATGCACCATGCAGTGCTTTACCGTGGGGAAGCGGCTTTCTATAGCGTCGTGCGCCCTCTGCGCCACCGCGTGCGCCTGGTTCAGCGTGGCGTCGCCGTCGGCCCTGATTTCCACGTCCACGTATATCCTGTCCCCGAACATGCGCGTCTTTATCTGGTCTATTCCCATTACGCCGTCCTGTTCCTCGATTACCGTCCTTATCTCATTCACGAGCGAATCGTCGCACGACTTGTCGGTCATCTTGCCTATAGCGTCTCTGAACACATCAAACGCCGCCTTTACTATAAATACGCATATTATAACGCTGGCCACCGGATCAAGTATGGGAAACCCGAGCCGCGCGCCCAAGATACCGGCAAAGCTGCCTATCGAGGACAGGGCGTCGGACCTGTGGTGCCACGCGTCGGCCATGAGCGCGCCGGAGTTTATCCGCTTGGCCGCCGACCTTGTATACCAGTACATTGCCTCCTTTACAACTATGGAGACAACCGCCGCGGCGAGCGCCAGCGCGCCGGGCGCCGATATATCGCCATAGCTGCCCATCACCACCTTTTCTAGGCCCGAATATCCGATTCCCAGGCCGGTTGCGCCCAATATTACGGCAAGTATTATGGCCGCTACGCACTCCATACGCTCGTGGCCGTAGGGATGCTCCTTGTCGGACGCCTTGTTTGAAACCTTCACTCCGATCATCACTATTACAGTGCTCAGCACGTCGGACGCCGAATGCACCGCATCCGATACCATTGCGCCCGAGCGCGCAAATATTCCAGCGAACAGCTTAAACGCTGATAGCAAGACGTTGATAATAATGGTAACGGCGGACACCCTCATAGCGATCTGTTTTGGGGATCTGTTTTCCATTGCTGCCTCCATTTTACACATTGCTTTATCCCGCGCCCTTGTGCCTGCGTCAACGGATATGAAGACGCGCCCGTGA
The DNA here is from genome assembly GCA_964431505.1 of uncultured Oscillospiraceae bacterium. GTDB lineage: Bacteria > Bacillota > Clostridia > Christensenellales > CAG-138 > UMGS946. The sequence goes on along the minus strand of CAYSKA010000113.1, from coordinate 2,927 downwards.
GACATACCACTGTCCCACAGACGCGCGGTTACGCTGTCTGCTGCCGCGTTCTAGCGGCCCGGCATAATGGACGCGCCGTCCACCGCCTGCTCAGTTTGTACTGTCCGCATTCTCTATCATTAAAGAATGTAGCGTTAGCGCAAAGAGATCATCTGATTATATGTTAAAATGGATTGGAATAAAAGCCTTTTCAAAAATAAGTTTAGCGTTTTACGCTGCCTAAGCGTAGCTTAATAAGCGGTGATGGCGGCGAAGCGGGGGTTGGCTTGATCTTGATGGGCAAGGCCGGCCGGATGCGCGCGGGTACAAAGGAAGCCCTGGCATTTATCAGCGGGTGCGGCTTAATAACGGGCTGATTGCCAGGCGGTTTATAAGGGGATTATGCAGGCGGTTCCAACTGCAATGGAGTTCATAGCCTGGATAGATATATGGCATGGGGAATGCGGGTACGATGTGCAGGCGGGGCGTCTTTTGAGCGGTTAAATGTGATATACTAAAAATGTGGACAGGGTTTTCTGCTTTTTTTATTAAAACCTCTGCGATGGCGGGTTATCCGCTTTTAATGGGATGAGAAATCAAGGGATTAAATAAATACTTAGCGGCGCGATTGGCGTTAATCCGCACTCAGGCCGTTTTTAACAGAAGCTTCTCGCGCTGCATCCCTCTGGCTGGCGTCCAGGCTTAAGCAGCGTATAAAGCACTCATTTTTCTAAATGAAAGGGTTTTTCATGAAACACGATATAATCCATATACTGGGCGCGTCCGGCTCAGGAACTACGACGCTTGGAAGCGCGGTTTCGGAAAGGTTTGGCCACAGGCACCTGGACACCGACGACTATTTTTGGATCCCCACCGACCCGCCGTATACCAAAAAGCGTGACGCCTCCGAAAGACGAAGGCTGATGAAGGAGGATATCAAGCTATATAAAAGATGCGTTATCTCAGGCTCGCTGTGCGGCTGGGGCGACTTTTTGATACCGCGCTTTGACCTGGTTATCAGGCTGGTAACGCCCGCCGAGGTGCGGCTGGAACGGCTGGAAAAGAGGGAGTACGCGCGGTTTGGCGGCAGGATCGGGCCTGGCGGGGATATGTGGGACGAGCACAGGGAGTTCATCGCGTGGTCAGAAACCTACGATACGGCTGGTACGGACACGCGGAGCAAAGCTTTACACGACGAATGGCTAAGGCTGGTAAAATGCCCCGTGATGATCATAGACGGTACAGCGCCGCTGGCTGAAACAATGGGCATGCTGGCGAATCAGTTCGGAGAATAGGCATGACCGATGGGCGCAGCGCCTCCTTGCGCTTTGGCGTACCTGGACCCGTCTTCAATCAATAACATTAGGTTAGTTCACCGGCGCAATGCGCTAAAAGGCGCGCAGGGACGCGTTATGGCCTGAAATTTATGGGACTGCCCGTCAAAGTCCGCTGCGGGCGGCCATAGAGTCGGCGGACACGCGGAGCAAGGCTTTACACGACGGGCGGCTCAGGCACGGCAGGCCCAGCTCCGGTATTCTTAGCAGCATGAAGGGGCTGCAAGCCCATCTAAACCGCGGGGCCATGCCGGAACAATTTTAGTTAACGGCTGCGTCCTTATGCCCGACATGGATGCCGGGCGTAAGGGGACTTAGGCTGGATATATAAACGCGCTAAATTTTCGCACGCGGGCAAGTTTGCCAATATGGATTGCTTGGGAATTGCACAATGGTATAATGAAATAGGGTCTGATATGGATCAGAGCCATATTACAGCAGGGGAAAAGCGTATGAATATTATCGCGGTTGATAAAAGCAACGCGGCTGGCGCCGCTCCGTTGGCTGCGGCCTTCCGCGCTGAATTAAAGGGTTATAAGGGCATTTTCGCAAAACCCGACGTAGCCGCCGGACTTTCAGAGATAAGCGAATATCTCAATGCGGGGTTTCCTTCCTATGCGGCGGTGGAGGACGGGATGTTCGTGGGCTATGCCGTCTGCCGCGTCGACGAACCAACGGTTTGGCTCGAGTCCATCTTTGTCAAAAGCGATTATCGCAAAAGGGGTATCGCCTCGGCGCTGCTGCATAAGGCCGAAGAAATAGCCCGTTCGTATGGTGAAAATACGGTGTTTAATTATGTGCATCCCAACAATGACCGTATGATCGCCTTTTTGCGCGGGCATGGATATACCGTGCTGAATTTGATTGAGATAAGAAAGCCCTATCCCAATGAAAGGCCGGTTAAAAGGATTAAAGTCGGCGAAAACGAGTTCGATTATTGACGCGCGGCGTTTTTCGGATATTATAGCGGACGGGAATCTAAAAGCACCGCCAAACACCCATTCCATTTGGTCTTCTGGTCATCTGAGCTTCTTGCTCAGATACAAAATGAGGTAGTCGTCATTCCGGTATGTCCCGTAGGGAACCGCGGGTTTATCGCCATACCACACGCCGCTGCCGTCCGGAATATATCCGCGCTTAAAATACATTCTCTGAGCGCTTCCATAACCCGCGTGCAGCCCAACCCCAAGGCAGGCGGTATCCGCGTATTCGGCTGCAATCCTTTCAGCTATATCCATCAATTTGGACCCCATGCCGCGGTTGCGGTATTTCTCAAGGACGCCGAAATCAACAATCTCACAATAACCCATATTGGCAAACGGGCCGCCCGCGGAGTTTTTATACACATTTATATATCCGGCCGCGTTTCCTTCATACTCGGCAACCAGGGCAATGGCCTTGCCGCGTTCGCTATCGGCAATCCTTCTTTTAAATTTATCCGCGCTGGAATGCCAGCCCTGAGCAATCTCCTCATCACAAAGGGTTTGGGGGTCCGCCGCGCCCATTGCCCGAATCAAAAACTTGTCATTAAAACAGTATATCATAACACACCCTCACATAAAATCGTCCGCCCATTATAATCATTTATCTGTACGTGAAGATGAGGCTGAAACT
>CAYSKA010000112.1:0-5297 GCA_964431505.1 uncultured Oscillospiraceae bacterium | reverse complement strand
ATTGAATACTCCTTTTACATTGTAATTGTTAATATTTTGTTAAAAATACCTCCTTTATTTCCATAATCTACCATAAATTTACTTAAATGTCTATTTTTAAACAAAGTAGCACAAAAAAGGGAAGCGCTCCTCTTGCTAATTGACGGCAAATGGAAACGAATCAAGCGCGCTTATTGATCTGATACGGAAACGGCAGTCCTTTAGCTTATGCCCGCTGGCGTTCATTAAAGTCTTAAATATTGACTCTGCTTCATGCCGCCGACAAGATCGGACAATTTAGATTAGTAATACATTACAATTACCCGTTGACAAACGGCTGCATTTGATCTAATATTGTATTAGAACGTTTGTTCTAATACTTGGAGGTTAATGATGAACAAAAGCAGCAATGAACAAAAACTCAAGCAAAAAGAGCTTATCAGGATAAGGGAAGCAGCGGCACGGCTTGCCATATCCGCCGATGAAAGGGACCCCTACACCCAAGCCGAGGGAAGGCTGTACGCGCTGCCGCTTATCAGAGCGCGCCTTGAGAACAACAGGGACGAGCGTAACGAGCTGGCCGCCCTGGGCATTGAGGCCCTGAGGGAACACTCGCGCTCGCTTGTTAGGCTTCTAAGCCCGTCGATGCGCCTTACGCCGGAGGAAATCCACGAGGCCCAGCTTGCCGAGCTTGGCGCGCGCATAGCGGCGGACGAACGCGAGGTGGGCTACATGGAAAGGGCGCTTTCATATATGGAGGAGCATCCGTACTTTGAAATACTCAATCTTAAGTACTTCAAGTGCATGACCGACGCGGCCATTGCCGAGCGCCTGTCCTGCGACGTATCCACGATAAGGCGCAACCGCAAGCGGCTTGTGCAGTCAATCGCGCTGTTCCTGTACGGTTCGGCGGCGTTAGACGCGCAGAGAAGAAGGTAGCGCCTGTGTCTGGCGCAAGATTATACCTTATACCCCTGCCCCGCGTCCAGGAGGCCCTATCCGCCCTGTATCGCAAAAAAAGCTGAAAAAAGGGGCCGTCAAGCGTTAAACGCTGTCAGGCCCGTCGGTTTAATTCTGAAATTATGTAATCGAGCTGCTTGCTAAGGCTTGCAAAAGCTATTGATAAATGCTCTGCTATTCTACTGCCGCTCCATCTCCTGACGCTGCCTTCGCCGCCGCTGCGCCGCCTTTTTTCTGCTGTTTCTTTCGGCAATGGTTATCGCCACAAGCAGCGCCGCCGCTACGGCGGTAAGGATGGCAAGCACTGTAAAGGCCGTGTTCAGCGTATTGGTCAGCGCCTTTCCAAAGCCGCCGCCTATTATCCCAAGCTCAACGCCTGGCGTACGCGTAGGCAGCGGCAGATCGCCTGAAAACATGGCCGTAAGCGCGGCTGTATAATGATATGGGTTGCCCGCGTAATCCTCAAACGACAGGGTAAACTTAAGCTCGCGCGATTCTTCCACGCTGACCGTAACCGGTATCTCCGTAAGGCCGGACTCAAGTTTATCCGAGCGGTAGACCTCGCCTAAAAGCTCCTCTGTAATCGTTACGTTGTGAAACGTAAGCTCGCCCCGATTATCAAACCTGAACGTTATACCCATAGCGCCTTCAGCATTGAGCGGGTCTGAAATCTGTGCGTCAAAATGCACCTTTATCTGATCTGGGTCTACATAGGGGCGGACTGCAAAGCTTCCGATTTTATCCTCATAGGCTCCGGACGCCATTGAGCCGCTGAGCTCAAACGTGACGTATCGCGGCTCGTTTTCAACCTTTACCGTATATATAAGCGTTTTCTGTTCGCCCACTGCCAGCGAAAACTCGCCGTCGTCAACGCGCGTGCCCAATTCGTCGGTAACCTTTATGTTGTTTATCTTCTGGTTGCCGTCGTTGGTTATATGCAGGGTAAACCTAACGCCGTCCACGGTAGGGTCGCTCTGCGTAACCTCAACGTCGAGCTTAGCGTTTATCATGCCCAGCGTAAGCGCCGAACCTGTATATGTTTTGGACGAGCCGTTGCCAGCAAGCCTGTAGCTGAGTACGGGCTGGGACGTAACGGTTGAGTTGCCCATCGTATATTCATAACTGAAGGTATGCCTCTGCCCATGGGAAAGCGTAACCCCCTCAACCATGGGCGAGCTCTTGATCTGCCTGTCGGTGAGGGAGATATTGCTGGCGGTAACCCCGCTGTTATTGGCTATGATGTATGTAAGCGTTATCTTTTCTCCAGGCTTGGCATTGGTCTTTGAGGCATTGCATGTAACCGTGACCACCCCTAGAACCGACGACTTTATCTCTACGGACAGGTCCTTTGACATAGGTATGCCGCCCTCTTGCCAGGTCATGCTGAACGTCAGCGTACTGTCAAGCTGCTCCTGGGTTATATCTATTACCTGCGTATATGTCTGAGTTACGCCCGGCTGTATGGTAGGCTGGTTTATGACAAACGTGACGCCGCTCCCGCTTATCGCGATATCCTCCATGGGAAGCAGGCCGTCGTTTTTAACCGTTACGGTAATCTCGGCCTGGCCGGGGCCGGGCATCTGGTCCGGACTGACGCTTATCGACGCCTGCGCGGCAAGGGCCGGCGCTGCGGGCATAATTAACATAACCAATATAAGCAGTGCGCAAGCGCGCAATATGTTTTTTTTCATATTTCGCTCCTTCAAGAGACCGTGTAGCGTTATCAAACTATTATAACCCATAAAAAGCATCCAGCGCAATAAATAATATAAATAAAGCGGTCCACGGGCATAAGCCGCGCAGCGCCCCGCCGGTATGTGCCGCTCAAAGCCTGAAGCCCTGATGATTTTATATGGTCCAGCCGTTACAAAACCCAGGACGCCCAAGCGCTCTGGGATTGCGCGCTGGCGCAAAAGCCCGAATCAGCCGGAGTACATTTCAAGCAGCCCTCCGCACCATCTGATGAGCATATCGTAATTTCGCATTACCTCGTCATCGTCCTTATCCGCCGCCGCATCCTTTGTAGCAACAGCCCTCAGCACCTCGGCGTCAAGCCCGCTGAGGTGCTGAGACATTTCAGCCTTATCGCTTACATATACGCCGTCTTTTAGGTAAACTACTGCCTGGAGGGTGAAAAAGGCCTGCTTTAGCAGGCTTTGCAGCCTCCTGCGCGCGTCCCCGAACACATAGCTGTGGCAGGCGGCGTGATAAAGGTTCGACGCGCCCATCCTTACAGCGCCGGCTGTATCCCGTTCGCCGATCATCCCTAAAACATAGTCTATGCTCCCATAGAGCGGTTCGGTATCATGGAGAAGCTGAAACAGGTCCGGCCCGAACCAGTTTTTAAGCTCGCTCTTTGCGCATATGAACCCGCACGCCCTCCCGCTTAACGGCATTGATTTTATAATGCTCCGGTATGCCTTCAAATCGGCCGCGCCGAGTTCGTCGAGTATAACGACAGCGTCTATGTCGCTTTCAGGCCCGCCTTCGCCGCGCCTGAAGCTTCCCTGAAGGCCAATGAACTCGAGCCTGTCTTTAAACCGTGCCTTAAGCTTAGCCGACAGCTCGTCGAGCCAGTTTCGCACATCAAATTCCATCCTATCCTCCTTTAATGTATCTTACAGTGTAAAGTGTAAACAGTATAACATGTGATAAGCCAAAAAGCACGAAGCCCAATCCGGCGAAGCTTTATGGAATTGCCTGTATAACGCCCAATATACTGCCCATAGGGCAGGCAGGACACTGGCGGTTTTCAAATCAGGGGTTTGCAGCGGGTGCGCGTTGCCCCTTAACCGGGTATCGCACCGCCCCTCATATAACTCCAAGGTTAATCCGATGCGTTAAGCTCAAGGCCCGCGCATCCGTATGGGCCAAACCTGCCTTTGGGCCTGCGGCGCGCTTTTTTGAATCAACCGCTGCAGATATGGGATTGAATTGAGTTTCGCGCACAAACCGCCACGCCGCTAGAACAGCGTATAAAGGGATATGGCTTCTATCTGAAGGATTGTCTCTATCTCGTTCCTTACTCCCGAAAGCTCCACAAGCATAAGCGGCAGCTGCCTGAGCTGGGCCATCTTTTGCACCATCTCAGAGTGAAACACCAGGTTGGAAACATACATATGGTCAACGATCAGCGTAAGGGTGTCCTGAGTATCATACACGGCGTCGGCTATGGCGCCCGCGGTTTCGACAGCGCCTTCCCAGTCGCCCGTATTGGCCTGGCGTTCCGCCTGGCGCAGCAGCGGGTCCAGCTCCTCATACAGGGTGTTGATCATATTGCTGGGCCAGATAGAAACGAGTACGAGAAGGGCTATCGCCAGCGCGCTTCCGATTATGCCTGGTATCGACCCCTTTGGCAGCAACGATATTTTATGAACTTTGCGCATTCTTTCCCTCCTGTGTGTTTAGGGTGCGGACCTTGCCCCCGAATTTGACCTTGTCCTGGGCCTGCAAAACCCCCGATGGGTCCAGGCTGACGAACAGCGCCTCCTTAATGCGGGTATAACCCATCTTTTTCATCTGGAAAGCAAGCCAGTCCTCGGAATGCCCGCTCTTTTTCAGCGCGTCGCGGTGCAGCTTACCGTCCTCTATTAACAGATACGGCAGCTCCGCGTTTGGCGGCGTAATCCCCATGTCTGAAAAGGTCGGCTGCTGCTTATGGCCCTTTAGCATCACGGACAGGTCGCCGTTTGTCTCCAGAATCGCGTATTCTACATCCGCAATCTGGTATATGTCCTTGCCGCGAAGCTGCTCCAGCAGATCGTCGAGCGTATAGTGCGCCGAACGCAGGGTTTCCTCTATCACTATGCCCTTTTCAATCAATATAAGCGCCCTGCCGCACACCAGCCGCCTCATGGAATCGGACTTGAGGGATAAAAACGCGATAAGCCGCTGCATTAGGAAAAGAGCGATGATGGGCACGACGCCGTATAGCAGCGGCACGTTTATATCGGCCGCCGGCTCCGACGCAAGTTCCGCTATCAACAGCGTAATAATCAGGTCAAACGGCTGCAGGTCGCTTAGCTGCCGCTTGCCCGTAAGCCGTATTACCACGAATATAAGCAGGTACAATATAATTGCGCGAAGAAACAGTACGGCCAAAATTGATACCTCCGAAACGGTTAGCTTAGATGCATTGCTATACATTATAATGCGCTATTTTTACCGCTAAAATGCGCATTTGCATTTGATTTTATCCGTCTAAACGGCTGTTTGGAAATAAAGCCGAAAGCATGGTATAATTTAATTTTGAAGATTTAGGCTGATAAACGGCTGATTCGGGCACAGGAGAAGGTTATGAAACAATCTATAGAAATGATGAAAAACAGCATTTGGCGGGTTCTTCAGGATGATCTTAG
>CAYSKA010000111.1:0-5377 GCA_964431505.1 uncultured Oscillospiraceae bacterium | reverse complement strand
ATAAATAAAGTATTAAGGGCAATTTAATTCCATGACTTTGCTCGAAGTATTCGCCTCGCTCATATTTGGCGGTGGTATTTATGTAATTATAGAAATACTATACCGCGGCTACAGCCATTGGAGCATGGCCGTAGCTGGCGGCGTATCATTCTTGCTTCTGCATGGCCTGTTTTCAAAGTTCAGCGGCATGCACATGATCTTAAAATTCCTTGCATGCTTATTTATAATTAGCTCAGTTGAATTTATAATAGGTTATATTGTTAATATGCGGTTTAGATGGAATGTATGGGATTATTCCAACCATAGATATAATCTGTATGGACAGGTATGTCTTCGCTATTCATTGACCTGGGCGCTATTCGCTATTCCAATATCATTAATCAGTCATATATGGAGGATGCTGTTTTGACCTATCTCATTGCGGCAATATACGATTCCCATCTGCTCTTCTCCCCCGTTGCCTCGCTGTAGGCTTCAATAGTAACCCTATATGCCGGCAATAACTGCGCTTTAGCAGCGTTATGCACATAGGAAAGCTCTATATTCGTTATAGTAGCATCTCTATACTCAATCCTGTATCCATAATTTCTGGCGCGCTGTACGGCGTCCAGCGACGGCATGATATTTATCTCGCGGTACTCTTCGTAGCGGCGAACGCTTGAATCTATTTTAGCTATATTAAGCTCATCATCCATCCGCACGGTAATCTCTCCAAATGTCACAGTCCTTTGCCCTGAGTTATTCAAAGTGAAAATCACATTTTTACCCGTTATCATGTTGTTCGGGTCCTTATCAGACCTATTTGATTCAATTCTCACGCTATCTATGCTCTCCATCTCATCCAGCAGCGGGTTTATAACCCTCCTTGCGGTTTCAATATATTGCTCGTCGGATGGCAAATCGATAGCTAACCTCATCTGACCCGTGTAATCATAAACAGCGTTTCTTCTGTATGTCCATGCACACTGTTTAGTTAATATAAGAACGCCGCTGTTATCAGAAACCTCATAGGTCCCATCCTCCTTGTCGTAAATAGGAACTCCTTTGAGCTCAAGTGCATTCATAATACTTCTTATCATGGTCTCGCGGTCGCAAACCCTCTGCTTGTAGGTCATGGCTTTTATAGGTTCACCATTAAGCTTGGCCGTTATTTGCGTGCCATATGGCAAGCGCATGCTTGCGGTAAGTCCGAATTCGCTTAGGTCGGATGAAATGTCCATTATCATCGGGAAGCATATTATAAGTATCATTGCGCCTGTAAGGACGGCTGTTTGAGATTTTCCGTACGTTGACCTTACAACGCAGGCCCTTCTGAACCATCTTCGCTTCCTCAACGCATAGCGCAACAATGAATATAAGCAAAAGCCGGCCGCTCCCCCCATAAGGTTTGCAATCATGTCATCCACATCTCCAACCCTGCCTATAGCGTATTGGACGCCCTCAATCAAAGCCGTGGCGGCAAGGGTGATAAGCGTTACCTTGTAAAACCTATTGATACGCTTGGGAAAGACCAATGGGAGCATAAGGCCAAAGGGCAGAAACATTATAATATTTAGCATAAACTGAGATTACACCAGCCGGTTTACATATGTATAAGTGTAATATAATGTCTCCCTAAAGGGCATGAGGTTAAAGTAGTGGGTGTCCGTGAGCGCAGGCTGCCATAGAAACACAATCCAAAACATGGAAACAAGATAGGTTGCGAATGCAAGGTTAATCATATGCCTAAGCCAGTACATTTTAGGCATACGTCTTCGAATAACGAAATAGACCGGCAAGTATGCCAGCAATCCGGCTAATGCCGCAAAAGGCAGGATCTTCAATAAAGTCAATATATATGACATCGTTCCTCCCGATGGGTTTTGAATCAAGCGCCTGCCAAGGCGCTACGAAACTGATTCAGGGATTAACCGTAGCCGAACCTGACAGGGCCTGCTAAGCAGGCCCTATATAAACATAGTATCATATTATTCTTTCTTTGGCTTCTTAATATTACCTGATACTTTCCCTGTTGATTGGCATGCTCATGCACCTGGGGCCACCCCGTCCCTTTGACAATTCGCTCCCCGGAATTGTATGGACCTTTATTCCGCGCTTGACAAGCATGTCGTTTGTTATGTCGTTGCGGTCATAGGTTATTACTTCACCCGGTGCTATTGTAAGTGAGTTTGATCCCATATTCCAATGTTCCCTAGCTGCGGTTAGCGGGTCCCCGCCGCCTACTTTTATAAACTCTACAGCGCTGAGTCCAAGCGCCCGCTTAAACACTTCTTCAAGGGATTCGTTCATGCAGTTTGCATAAAGGGAGCCATCCTTTTTCAGCGTGAGTTCATATACGTCGAACGCACCTTCATACACCTGAGGAGCCGCAAGAAACTTGTCGTAATCAATCATGGTGCAGATAACGTCAAGATGCATGTATTTCCTTGTTTTTGGCAGATTGAACACAATTATGCGCTCGTAACCGTTTCGCAGCAGCCGTCCTGCAACATATTCAATAGCGCCGAGGCTCGTGCGCTGGCTATAGCCTATGGCCATGACCTTATCGGATAAAACCAGGCAATCGCCCCCCTCTATGCTGTAGCCCAAACTGTTATTGTACCAAAGAGGTACTTCTTTAAATAAAGGATGATAATCGTGTATATATTTCATCAAGAGCGTCTCGCGCCGCCTAAACGGCATACTCATCGAGCTCACTATCATTCCGTTTCCAATACATATGCTTATATCGCGTGTAAAGTACATTGAAGAAACAGGATCTGTAAAGAATGGATATTCATCCTTAACCAGAAGCGGCAGCGGCTTTGGAGTCCAATTTTCCAGATCCCTGCGCATTATCCCCTTTGAAACCTCAAAAAACAGTTCTTTGGCAGCCTTTTTGGCAAGATATTCCCTGATAACCTCCCTAAGACTTTCAGCCTGCACCTCGCCTACAACAAGATAATCCTCAATAAATTGATGTTTAAGGCACTCATCCTCCATTACCATTACAAACAGATCCTCAAGATACAGCACTTCAACCCCATGTGCACGAAGTACTTCCGCAAATTCATCGTGCTCACATTGGGCGGTAGGTACATGCGGGGTGTCCTCAGAGAGCATTTTTTCAAGATAATCGGGGATCAGCTGCTGTACTTCTATTCCAGGCCTGTGTAGCATAACCGTGTTTAGACGTCCAATCTCAGATCTCAGATTAACAAAATTACCCATTATATAGTCACCTCTTAAAATGATATCGAAATTACCAAATTACTGTCATTATAACTAAAATTCTTTATTAAATCTATAGCTTTAATAAATTTAATGCAAAAAACTATAGAACCAAAAACTATAAATTGTTTTTCATTTAATATATTGCATGCATGCCTTTTAAAGTAGCTAAAAGCGGTTGATATATAGCCTTTAAAGGGTTATAATGCGCGTGAAAACATAGCGGTTGAACCGCACCAATAAATTAAGAACAGGAGATCTAAAAAATGGCTTACGACAGAATTTTTAATTTCTCTGCCGGACCGTCAATGCTGCCTGAGGAAGTGCTGCTAAAGGCCCAAAAAGAAATGCTGAATTATCAGGGTTCCGGTATGAGCGTTATGGAAATGAGCCACAGGTCAAAGGTTTACGACGACATTATAGTCTCGGCGGAAAGACTCATGCATGAGGTTATGAACATTCCTGAGGACTATAAGGTGCTGTTCCTTCAAGGCGGCGCGACGCTCCAGTTTGCGATGGTTCCCATGAACCTTATGGTCAAAAACAACAAGGCTGATTATATCAGGACGGGTAGCTTTTCGACAAAAGCTTCTGAAGAAGCCGAAAAATACGGCAAGATCAATATCGCTGCAACTGCAAAATCTGAAAACTTCAGCAGAATACCGCAGCAGGGCGAGCTAAACCTTGATCCTGACGCGGACTATGTTCATATTTGCTACAATAATACGATTTTCGGCACCGTATGGAACTATATCCCTGATACCGGAAGCGTGCCGCTTGTAGCTGATATGTCCTCATGCATAATGAGCGAGCCCATAGATGTTGCAAAGTTTGGACTAATCTATGCCGGCGCGCAGAAGAACGTAGCCCCGGCAGGCCTTACTATCGTGATCGTACGCAAGGATCTCCTTGGCGAACCAATGCCCTTTACGCCTGTAATGATGAATTATGGGGTGATGGCCAAAAACGACTCAATGTACAATACCCCTCCGTGCTATTCTATTTATATATGTAAGCTTGTACTAGAATGGCTTCGTGATATGGGCGGTCTTGAGGTTATGAAGGAACGCAACCTCAAAAAGGCCAATCTGCTTTATGACTATCTGATTTCCAGCCGCATGTTCCAGCCTACCGTTCAGGAGGGAAGCCGCTCAATGATGAACGTAACGTTCCGCACCGGCAGCGAGGACCTGAACGCCAAATTTATAAAGGAAACCGCCGCCGCCGGCATGAGCAACCTTAAGGGACACCGCTCCGTTGGAGGAATGCGCGCTTCAATATATAATGCAATGCCCTATGAGGGAGTTGAAACCCTTGTAAGGTTTATGGAAAGGTTTGAAAAGGATAACGGTTAATTAGCCGCGACAATATATAAAAAGGAGTTATACAATGCGTATTCTTGCATCAGATGGAATGGATAAATCCGCCGCGGCCGCGTTGACTCAGCAGGGTCACGAGGTTGTACAGGAGTTTTATGAGCCCGACGCTCTGGCTGAAAAGATTAAGGAATTCGACGTTTTAGTCGTACGTTCCGCTACAAAGGTAAGAAAGCCAATAATTGATTCAGCATGCGAGACGGGAAAGCTTAAGCTAATTATACGCGGCGGCGTTGGAATAGACAATATCGATCATGTTTATGCTGAACAAAAGGGAATAAAGGTCATGAATACCCCTAAAGCAAGCTCCGACACGGTGGCTGAACTGGCTCTTGCCCATATGTTTTCAGTGGCTAGGTTTATTAACATTGCTGGCCACACAATGCGTGAGGGTAAATGGGAGAAGAAAGCGTATAAGGGCATTGAGCTTGGAGGCAAGACGCTCGGAATTATAGGCTACGGAAGAATCGGCCAGGCGCTTGGCCGCCGTGCCCAGGCGCTGGGTATGACGGTGCTTGCATACGATATATATAAAATCCCTGAGCTGGAAAACGAAAATATGAAGTATGTTGAGATGGAAGAGCTGCTGGCCAACTCCGACTTCATATCGCTTCATACCCCCAGTATTGACGGCAAACCGTTCATTAACGCGGATATTATATCCAAAATGAAGGATGGAGTTGTTATCATAAACACCTCCCGCGGCAACAACGTAGACGAAAAAGCTCTGCTTGACGCCATTAACAGCGGTAAGGTTTATGGCGCCGGCCTTGACGTATTCGCCGAAGAGC
>CAYSKA010000110.1:0-5458 GCA_964431505.1 uncultured Oscillospiraceae bacterium | reverse complement strand
GCTAGCATTCCTCCTTTAACGATATTAATTGCTAAGCTGCACTTTATGTTAATTGCAACCATATAACCAAAACTTACGTTTTATTAAGGATAAAACAATTTATTAAATATATATCAGCTGAGATTGGAGGAACTTTAGGATGAAAAGGGTAAAACTGCCTATGTTTTTGCTGATTTTACTCATTCTTACGGGATGCGCGCCTTCCGAAGCGCCAAAGCCTACACAGGGAGGGGAGGCCGCCGACGGTTCTGGCACCGGCGCGGCGACTGTGCCAGGCGTAGCGTCGGGTTTTTTAAGCCTATCTGGCTCCGCCAGGTTTGACGGAGGCGTGGATAGAGGGTTTGTTAGGGACAGCTACGCTTTCTCTCTAGACCTTATAGAACAGCTCGGGGATGGCTGGACGGGCGCCGTATCTCCGGCTGCGCTTTCAATGGCGCTGCAGATGGCCATGCTCGGCGCTGACAACGAAGCGCTCAGCGCCATGCAAACGGCAATGTGCACACCGCTTTCAGCAAAAGACCTCGCCAGAAACAACGCCGCCTTATTGAACGCATTCGACGGAACTTTGGGAATAAGAATGGCAAACGCCGTAATCGTTGATAAGCAGTATGCATTGGCATCGGAATTTTCCCGTAGTATAGCGGATTACTACAGCGCGCAAACGGGTACGTTTGACTTTGGCGACACTGAGAAACTCACCGCTATCATTAACAACTGGGTAAGCGATAGGACTAACGGACGTATCGATCGCCTTCTTGACAGTGCAACGAGCGATAGCGTTATGTATCTTTTAAGCGCCATAGATTTTGATATGAAATGGAAGACCGGCTTTGATTCAAGCAAAACCATATCAGACGCCGTGTTCTATGGCACAAACGGCAAAACCGAAGTTGATTTGATGTACGGCAACAACGAATATAGGTATGCTGAACTCGAAGATGGTTACATTGTATTGATACCATACGAGGGCGATGAATTCTATATGGCTGTGATGCTTCCAAAGGATGAAAGCATATCTCCGGCACAATTTATGAAAAAAGCAATTTACAAACTCGATAAATGCGTGTCGGAAAATGTGAATATATGGCTCCCCAAGCTTTCAATACAAACCCATCTCGATTTGCTCAAACAGCTTTCAGCCATGGGAATGGGAGATGCGCTGATGGGCGGAAATGGTAGCTTCCCTGGGTTGCTGTCAGGTACCGATGGACCTAACCTTCAGATCGGTCAGATAGTAACCGCAGCCAATATGGATATAAATGAGGACGGTACCCAGGCCTCCGGAGCCGCCGGAGTAGGAATTGTCAAAAGCAGTATGCCTATGACTGAAAACAATATCAGGTGCGACAGGCCGTTTGCTGTTGCTGTCATGCATGCCGATTCCGGCGCAGCGCTGTTTATGGCCACAATAAACGACATAGGCTGATGAACAAGGGCCCTTAGCCATCAATCTCGACAACAAGCCGGCGGTAACGCGTTCTGCGTACCCCGGCTTTAATTATCAAGATCCATGACGATTATTAAATCGTCTTTATATAGCATCTGCGCCGCTTATGCTGATCCACCTCAAAGAACTTCCACTGGGCGATCACCTTATCATTGGTTTCTAGCTCCGGCCCTGTCTCGGCATATTTGATACCGCTCTTAATGGCGTTATTCAAGACGTGGTTTAAAATGATGGAATTTACCCCGCTTCCCTGCATATCCGGCCTAACCGCAACCAGGAACAGGTCAAGCGTATCGTTTATTCTGCATGCCTTCAGTACTCTGAAAGCGCCGAATGGGAAAAGTTTGCCCCCGCTCTTTTTAAGAGCATTGGCAATGGAAGGCGCAGCTACGCCGAACGCCACCATCTCTCCATGCTCGTTTTCAACAAAGCACGTATATTTCATGTTGATAAGCGGAAGAAACTTGTTTGTGTACCGTTCCACTTGAGCATCGGTCAGCGGTACGACTCCGTACAGGCCGGCATATGCATCGTTAAGCAACCTGAATACGCTGCGAATTACAGGCTTAAGGCCGCGCTTGCTGGCGATGTCCATAACCCTCAGTTTAAAGCGCTTCATTACCATCTCCGTCAGCCGCTGCAGCCGCTCGTTTGGTTCCTGAGGTATATTTATCAGATACTCTATCCAATCCACATCCTTAGCATAGCCAAGCCTGGCGAGGTGCTCGTTATAGTAAGGCAGGTTATAGTATGTGATAAACATGCTCTTTTTGTCAAAGCCGTCAACAAGCATTCCCTCCCTGTCCAGGTCTGTAAAGCCAAGCGGGCCATGAACCTCTGTACAGCCCATTTCCTTTGCATATGACTCGACCTGTCTGAACAGGGAAGAAGAAACTTCTTCGTCGTCAATAAAATCTACCTGCGTAAACCTCATTCTCCTGCAGTTGAACTTTTCGTTGGCCTTATGGCTGATTACAGCGCCAATCCTGCCAACAATCTTACCATTGCGATAGGCCAAAAAGCACTTTGCGTCGCAATATTCAAACGCGGGATTCTTGTTTCTGTCCCAATCCTCCAGATCATCCGCATATGTAGCAGGAATAAAATACGGATTGTCCTTATACAGCTGGTTTGGATAATCTACAAACTTTCTCAGTTCGCGCTTGTTAGTTACCTCCCTGATTTCAATCATGGTTCCCCCTTAAGATAGCTTTGAATCACAATGACCCTTTATTTAATTACGCCGGTGCTATATTGAGCGCAATCTCCATCATCTGGGTAAACGATTCCTGGCGCTCGATGGCGGTGCAGTCTTCGCCCGTAATCAGATGATCCGATATTGTACAGATACACAGCGCGCTTTTCCCCAGGTACGCTGCGTTCATATAAAGCGCCGCAGCCTCCATCTCAACGGCCATAACGCCCATAGCGCCCCATTTCACCGTTGTCTGCGACGCGTCGTAGAACGTATCGGACGACAAAACGTTCCCAATCATATAATCGGCGTTCATGCGCTCGCATTCAGCTTCCGCCGCCTTCAACAGCTTATAGCATGCTATGGGCGCATAGGTGCCCGAAAGCCCATACTGGGCGGCATAGTTCGAATTTGTGCAGGCTCCCTGCGCAAGCACTATGGACCTGAGCTTAAGCTCAGGCAGCATCGCCCCTGCTGAGCCTATACGTATTATATTCTCCACCCCATAGTACTTGAAAAGCTCGTATGAGTATATTCCCATTGACGGCATACCCATACCGCTCGCCATAACGGACACACGCTTACCCTTATAAAAACCCGTGTAACCGTTTATACCCCTTACATCATTTACACATTCCGAATATTGAATGAAGGTTTCGGCTATAAATTTAGCGCGGAGAGGATCTCCAGGCATAAGCACTGTCTTTGCATAGTCGCCCAAATCACCGCGGTTATGTGGCGTTGATATACTCATTATTCACTCTCTCCTTTTTCTAATATAGAAGTATTATAGTCCTATTGGACAAAGTTTACAACGGCAAACAGGCAAACTTGCCAAGCTACTAGATGTTTAAGACATGAATATGGCAAAAAAGCGGCATACATGCCGCTACGGTGTGTCAAAAAGGCGGCTGCGCCACTTTTTGAGGTTACGGGCTTTGCCTCTCGCCCTTCGGGCTCCCGTGCGGCAAAACCCGCAAAAACCGAATGCCACACGGTTTTCATCCGTTCTAACTCGCATGTCGTCAGAGCTGGATTTAAAATCAGGGGCTGCGTTCCTTGACAATCCCGGTTTTTTCACAGTCTGAACAGCGGCATGGCATGCCGCTTTAATTTCAAACGTATAAAAAGTAACTTAGCCCAGGACAAACTCATGAGGCTTCTCATCGCCTCTCATTACGCGCAGTCCGCCTTCAGCGAGAGCCTCCATCTCGTACTCGCCCGCCATAACCTCTACAGGCGCTATCCATTCCACTCTTTCCCTTATCCAACCTGTAAGCATCTTTGAATACGCTACGCCGCCCGTAAGGATAATCCTATCCACCTTGCCGTTTACTACGGTCGCAAGATCCCCTATCCCCTTCGCTATTCCATAAGCAAAGGCTTGATAGATAAGCTTTGCATGGCTGTCTCCCCCTTCAATCATACGCTCAACCTCGCGGGCGTCGCTCGTACCCAGATGAGCTCTAAGTCCCGCATTGCCCCTTACCTTTTTGGTCATCTCCTCATGCGTATATTTTCCGCTGTAGCATAGGTTTATAAGATCCATGGCCTGAAGCTTTCCACATCTTTCAGGTGCAAATCCGGCGTCATCATCCGAATACATGTCAATAGAATAGCCTTTGTCAATCAGCCATACGCTGGTTCCACCGCCAATATGCTGAACGATAAAGGTACATTCGCCAACTGGCTTTTTCAATATTTCATCCGCGCAGCGGTGCGCCATGGCATGCGTATTCAGCGCGTGCCCGCGACTTTTTTTTGGCAGCTCCGGCAGGCCCGTAATACGCGCTATCGGAGCAAGCTCATCAACCGTTACTGGATCATATATAAAAGCTGGGATGTCTAAACGCTTGGCAAAACCATGCGCTATTGCGCACCCGACGTTTGAAATGTGGGTGTCTACCTTCTGTTCGTACATGTATTGCACCATTAAGTCGTTTATGCGGTACGCGCCGGATTTGCAGGGAGGTATCATGCCTCCGCGCGACATTATACACGTCAGTTCCCGCATGTCCAACCCGTTTTCAAACATGGCCTGCTCAATCCGCCTGGTGCGGAAATCCAGCTGGTCCATAACCCACTTAAAGGGTTTTAGTTCCTCATCGGTATGCCTTATCGTGATTGAAAACAGCTGTTTTAAATCCTCAAACACTGCAACTTTGGTGGACGTTGAACCCGGATTTATAACCAATATTTTCTGCATTTAGTTACCTCCTACCTAACGACGGTTATCCTTTCATTGACGCAGCGCCAGCTCCAAGGGCCAGGGAATAATACTTTTCCTCAGCCGATGACCCGCGTGACGTAACTACAATAGGGACCTTGCATCCAAGCACCAGGCCGGCCATACGTCCCCCGCATGTATACACAAAGCACTTTCCCAATACATTGCCCACGACGATCTCTGGAGCAAGCATTATGTCAAAATCCCCAGCGCATGGGCATTCATAGCCCTTAATCTCGCCAAGCTCCCCTACCATCGCAAGGTCGTATGAAATTGGGCCTTCGACGTAACAGTTTTCCAGCCCTCCATCAAGGCTCATGCGCTTGAGCTCAGCGGCATGCACCGTTTCCGGCATCTTGGGATTGACGGTTTCAACGGCGCAGAGCGCGGCTACGTTTACCTTTTCATAGCCCAAGCTGTTAAAGAAATTCACAGCGTTTTGCACTATAGTCTTTTTTTGATCAAGATCGGGATACGTACACATTCCGCCGTCGGTGACGCATAATAATTTATGATAACCTGGTACCTCGGCGAGTATAATATGGCTCATCAGGCGTCCGGTTCTTAAATCGGCTTCTTGGCATAGTAC
>CAYSKA010000109.1:0-5464 GCA_964431505.1 uncultured Oscillospiraceae bacterium | reverse complement strand
CATAAACTCCATATAAAGCCCATCGCCAGATATACTCCCACGATGAATACCGAATAGGGAAAAGCTATCAAAAACGGCTTGTTGAGTTGGCCGGTAATTGCCTTGACAATCGGATAGTAAAGCGGCACTGTAAAGAATATAAGCCAGCCTGGATGCCACAGCTGCCAGATAAAGCCCATTGCCAGATACGCGGCAAGCACAAGCAGAGGGAACCCTCCGCTTATATTTATCTCTATCGAGCTATGGCCCTTTAATGACTCCAGCACTGCATAATAGATTGGTATAGTTAAAAATAACATCCAGTATGGGTGCCACAAGCCCCATTCAAAGCCGATAAGCAGATACGCGCCCGCAACCAGAACCGGATATGGGAATGAAATAAGCGTCCTGACAAGGTCTTTGGACTTATAAGCCGCCTCCACAAGGGGATAGTACAGCGGGATGGTAAGGAATATCAGCCAGCCCGGATGCCACAGCTCCCATATAAAGCCCATGGACAGATATGCGATGGCGCATAGAATGGGATATGGGAAGTGCATCCAGAATCGGCCGTCCTTCTTTTTACTGCCGCTGAAATTCATCTCCACGTTAAACTCCTTTCCGTCGTCGTCCGTTTCGTCGTCAAAAAAACCGTCGCCGTCATCATTATCGTCATCGTCATCGTCAAAGAAATCATCGTTGCTATCCCATTTGTCCGAGCCGCCTTCCTTATGGTCCCAGCGCCTGCTAAATTTCTTTTTTCCAGCCTTTGCATATATTCCGTCGTTATTGACATTGACCACGGTTTCGCCGTCCGCATCCCCTGCGCAGACGCCGTCCTTTGTGATTGTAACCACTTTGCTGACTTCGCCGTCATCATCATGTATTACAAAGCCTGACGCGCCGTCGCTGAAATCCACGTCGCCGTCGTCAAACGCGTCCTCCCCTTTTGAACCGGAACCGCCGCGCGAATCGGGTCCTTCCCCATCCTCTCCGACAAGCTCGTCAAGCGTCGTCCCGTAAGCCCGCGCAAGCTGTATGAGGTTATATGTATCAGGCGACGCTTCGCCCCGCTCCCACTTCGACACCGCCTGGCGGCTTACCCCCAGCCTTGCGGCCAGCTCCTCCTGGGACATGCCCCGCTGTTTTCTCAGGCGCACAAGCTTGTCGCCGAATTTGATGTTCATCGCCCTGCTCCTTTCGTTTTCAAAGGCGCCGCTTCCGTTTTGCTCCATACCCATACCTTCCTTTCACATGTGCGCTGTTTCATCCGCCCAGCGCTGGCCTTAAAGCGCCGCGTTGCACTTGCTTTATGATTCTTACATGTAAAAAGCATATATGACCTAAAAACGGTTGCGCCAGCTATTCAGGCTTACATGGCGCGAAAAATCCGTCTTTTTCGGTCCGCAACTAAAGGTTGCGGGCGTATTTCGCGCATACATGAACCGATGTTCCTATAATATCATATTTTATGCCTGGTTAGTACACGGCAGATCCAGACTTTTGCCCCGGTTACGCCGCTGCGCACAGGCAACAGCGCGCTCACCTCTGAGCCTCGCGCCAATATAAAACAAAAAAGGCGGCCTGATAAGGCGTTAAATTGTGTTCAAGTCCATTCTTTCTGGACTTATTTGGAGGATAATACGGCCACGCTTGATATACGGCGCTTGCCCGGGCTGTTAAAGCCGCTCTATTCAAATTCCCCTTAAAGCCATTCTCCTATAACCCCTAGCAAGCGTTGAGCCGTCCTTTATTAAAATCAGTATAAAGAAAAAAAACGGGCGGCCGTTCATAGGCACGCCCGCAGACGCAATAACCTGTGATAACTTTTACGATAATATCGTTTTTGTTCTAATGTGCGCACACCACCTTGACCGCTATTCGGCGAACAGGACATATTCCCGCGGATCTCTGCCAGCACCATCCACAAGGTACTCAAAATGCAGGTGGCTCTGTGTGCCGCATTCGCTTGACGCCGTGTCGCCTACGTAGCCTATTATATGGCCTTTGTTGACCTTGTCGCCCTCCTTCACGGGCGGATCCTCCTTAAGGTTTGAATAAATGGTTCTGACACCGTCCGCATGCTCAATTTCAACGGAAACGCCGAGCGCGTCGTCCTCATACACGCGCTTGACAGTGCCGTTTTGCACCGCTTTGACCTCCGCGCCAAGCTGGGCCGCGATGTCCACGCCCGAATGGGTGGTCCAATGGTTGAGCGTTTCCGAATATATCAGCTCATTCATGGCAAAGTCCCATATGACATTGCCAGAAACCGGCGGCTGAAGCTTTGTCTTTGTAACCTTCGGCGTTGTGGAGGGGGTGGTGGAAGGCGTAAAGTCAGGAACCGGACTTGGGCTCATGATCTCCTCAGGCCCCGGCGTGGCTACAGGGGGTATTGTGCGAACCGCGTCAAGGCTTTCGTCTCCGCTTTTTGAGGCGGATGAGTTGTCCGGCGTCGGCTCCGGATTCTGGCCGCCCGGCATAAACATCAGCGCAGCCGCCACGCCCACAACGGCAAGGCATGCAAACAGCACTATATATACGCCCTTTTCCCGCAGAAATCCCGCGATTTTAACCTTTAAGTCTTTGCTTTTATTGTCGTTGTTTTCCATGTGCGTATCACCTCGACAATATTATTGACCGCTTCTTCCAGAGTTATACAATTAGTATAAAATCGAATTGTTTGTAAACGTTATTAAGCGCTGATCAGGCTGAAAACAGCCTCCCTTGACCATAGGGGGTACATTTCTTCAAAGGCAGATTAAGCTGTAACCTGTTGGGCGCGCCACACTTTCGGGCGCCTTTTGCGCTGAAAACCAAGAATAAATTTTGGAGGGAGCAGCGCCCCCTCCATCATACGTGTCCCGCAAACTTGAAAGTAGATACAAAATACTGTCTATCTAACCGCCATCAACGTTAATCATTCTCAGGAAACTTCCACTCCGCGGTATAAGTACTATAGTAAATAATGAACAGGGTCTCGCCCCTTTCATTTTCCTGGAATATATTAAGCAGCAAAGCCCAGCCCTGGGCCGGATCATAGTAATATTCATCGTAAGCCGATGGGCTGTCGTTTAGGTGTGAGGTTCTTACCTTTACTATTTTCAGACCCTCGAAATAATCATCATAAAAGGCCTGAACCTCTTCCTTGTGCATTTTAACCTTGAAGGTAAGCATGTTCATTCCGCCAATATCCTGGTACACGGAGCCATGGGGCAATGGCAGGGTTCTGTGTACCCCGCCCATTGAGTAAATGTATTCATCCAGCTTTTTCTCATTGTTAAATACTAAAATTAAAACCCCGCTTACTATCGCTATTGCAACGCAGCATAATATGATTAACGATTTACGCCTTTTCATGAATACACCTCCTTAGATTACTCTAAGCCATTGGGAATATACCCGTAACTATGGAACTCGGCCAAAGGTTCAATTACAGCCGCCACAAGGAACTCAGTAGATATTATCTGAATCCGTAGCTTCTTTCCTCGGTGCCATTGGGTATATACTCGTAGTTATAGAACTCAACGCACGCCTCCATTATCGCGTCCCGCTCCTGTGCAAGCTCCGGGAACTCTAAATTAATCGTATAAAAACGCCTGACAAAAAATCTGTATATGGTATCGAACTCCTCATAGTTTACAACCTTCCGGTCCAGCAGCGCAAGCATCTTCTCCGCGTTTTGTACGTATTCAGCCCTGTTTCGGGTAAGCACGTTCAGCTGCTCCCCGTTATTATATGCGCTGTATATCTCAGCCGCTTCATAGTCTTTTTCGTCAAGGATCCTTATAAGCTCCTCGCGCCTTTCTTTCTGCTCCCGCAGGGACTCTAAAACCTCAGGGGACGTGGTTTCCAGATGCTTTTTCTCTTCTTCATCGTTAATCCTGGCAATTTCGTCCATATGAACATACGCGCCTACAGATTTTATCCAGCCGCCTATCTGCAGCGGCAGTCCATAGTCGTTTAAATCCATTGTTATGCCAAGCTGCGGGTTTTGCTTAAGCCATGCCAAAAACGCCTGGTCCTCGGGAAACAGCTGGTCGGGGCGTACCACTGAATCAGGCGGTCCATCTTCGGTTGGCAGTTCCACCTCATATACGTTGATTACAAACTCCTCTATCCTCTTTTCCAGCGCGACTGGGTCTGTGGCCAGGCTTGAAAAATCGTAGTCTGCCGTGCCCGGCGTGGCCGACACGTCGTTATTTTGGGGGATTTCCGGACGCTTCGCCGTCAACCCCAGGGCAAGGCCCGTTGATACTATAGCTACAAGCGCTACAATGACCGCTATTAATCCCTTCTTTTTCATATTTAATACCTCCAAGTTTATTATCATTTTAATTTGCTTTCCTTGTACTGAAAAACCTACACGAAATATAGTCTGATCGCTGCAAGGTTTCAAGTACTTCTTTCAACGAGCTTACTTCAATCGCTCCAGGCTCACTCTGCCGCGCAACCAGAAAATCGGTGTGGCCATCAATAGTAGTATTGCCAATAATATACATTGACTCCTTAACAGAACGAATACCTGCGCCTCCGCTCCCCCAATCATCCCAGCTTGATGATGAGGCTATTATCTGCACTACATCCCCTTTATTGAACTTGGATTTAACCTTCTTGTAAAACTGTATATAATACTGTTTAATAATCTCCGGATCATCTGTGTCTGGTAATATACTACTAGTGGTATATCCCACATCTTCCACCTTTTGTTCCCAGAAGGCCCAGAAGGCGGTCGCGTTAAACCACGGGCTGTAACCGTAAGAAGTTAATCCATACGGGGACATTTCGCTCTCGCTAAGTACATCATAATCCCAATAGCTGTCGGCCAGGTAGGAGTGCATCTGATCGGGGCTTCCATCCCTTTTTTTATAGATATACCATTTACCTCTATACCGGACTCCCTGAGCCAGAAGACACTGGGATACGAAATTACCATAATCCTGCTCTCCATACAGCCACGGGAAGGTGTTAAGGTGGTCATTCCCTCTCTCCGCGCGGTTCCTTGCATAACGCTCTCCCAAGGAAACGTCGAGCTTAACCGGTATAAAAAACCACTCGTCATTTGTCGTACTATTATCGTTATAACTATATTGTATGACATTTTCGTTAGCATTTCAACTTGCTCCTTGTACTACAACCACCTTTTTATAGCTGGAGGATTTGCTTAAAATCTGGTAAGTTACGCCGTCACTGTTGGTTGAAATATTAAATCTGCTGCCAGAAGCGGATTTATTCGTATCAACGATAACATTCGCGTCGTTATTGGCGCTGTTGCCTGATATAGACAGCGCATACGACTGATTGTTCACCCAAACCAGGTGACTCTCCCCATTTCCAGCGTGCACGATCTTCCACCTTTGTTTGGCTGAATTACTAAACTTTGATTGTTGTACATTTGTTCCTTGTACGGTCAAATACTGGCCGCTGTGTTTGTTCATTATATAATATTCCTTGCCATAATTAAGGTAGCCAACTGGCCCCCCTG
>CAYSKA010000108.1:0-5468 GCA_964431505.1 uncultured Oscillospiraceae bacterium | reverse complement strand
GATTTTTTGGACGCCGTCATGAAAGTGCTAATGAGCTGCGCTGACAGCGGACGGTCCAACTATGTAATAGACCTCAAAAATTCTGTAATAACAGTGGGCGACTATAACAAGGTAAACGTGGGCGAGACGCCAGAAATGGAGGAACCGGCGGATGCATAGCATTAACATTGAGGGATCCGTCATCACCGTAGGCGACAACAATACGGTGGTATATAATCCAAAGGACGATACGGACTGGACCGCGCTCAAGCGCGACCTGTTCGACGCGGCAAGAAGGCTTCCCGACGCTTCGGCCGAGCTAATAGCGGCGCAGGCGGCGTACGATTATGTATGCAAAAAGGATAAAAAGGGGCTGCGCGCCTATATAAAAAGCCACGCGGCCGCATTCTGCTCCCAGATGTTTTACGGGGTTGCCAGCGGCATGCTCGTTGAACTTATCAACAGCGCGATAAGATGAGCGCCCATCCCATACAAACCACGGGCGGCAAAGAAAAGGGGCGGGCCGCATGTTTTTGCCTTTGGGCAAATACCCCTGTACGGAAACCCTTTTAAACGCTATAATTGCATATAAAACTCATGGAACGGAGAACGCCCATGCTAAGCAGGCTGGATACGGAGCTGGCGCTTAAACGCCAGCTTGCGCTGGACTGGCTGGAGCCTTTCACGCAAGGGCGGGCTGCACGGTTCTCTGCCTAGAGGTCAACGCCCCTGTACGGAAACCCTTTTAAACGCTATAATTGCATATATAAAACCCATGAAACGGAGAACGCCCATGCTGAGCAGGCTGGATACGGAGCTGGCGCTTAAACGCCAGCTTGCGCTGGACTTAAATTGCCGCCCTTCTGATTTTGACAATAACGCGAACATAATAACCGTACCTGCCATACGCCATGGCAGACGCGAGTATATCAGGGGCACATCTTTCTTTTCAATGGTCACGACGGGCAAAAACGCCGTCATATCCGCGGACGAGGCGCTGCATCCCTGGCTTAGGGACTATGTGGTCTCAAAGCCGGGGCATCATCTGTTTGAGCATGGCTCCGTTATGGAACTCGAAGGGCAGCTGGCCCTACACGGGAAACGCCTGGGCCAGAGCCACCACATGTTCCTTCCCCGCCCCGGGTTTGTAGAGGTCAAGGCCGGCGTCAATGTAAGGTGGTACGAGACGGACGGGATCATGAACCTTTATGGAGGCGGGTTCCCAAATGCACTGTGCAGGGAATTCGACCCAAAGCGCCCCGACATGCTGGCCGTAGCCGCGCTGGACAATGACGGCGGTATAATGGGGCTCGCGGGCTGTTCGGCGGACTGCCCTAATATGTGGCAGATCGGCATAGACGTCCTCCCCCCGTTCAGAGGCAGGGGAATCGCTGCGGCGCTCGTTTCGCTGCTCAGAAATGAAATACTCAAAAGGGGTTATATCCCGTTTTACGGCACAAGCCTGTCCAACCTTCACTCATGGAACGTAGCTATCAACAGCGGCTTTTATCCTGCATGGGTAGAAATAGCAACCGTTGAGGGGGATTGAAAACAAAGCGCCCCGCTGCGGACAACCGCTATAAGCGCATAGCCCAAGATGCAGCTAATGTCCTAAGTACCGTATTTGGCGGCTCTTTGACAAGGCGGGAAACCGCCGGCCGGAATTGTGGCCCTGAACCGCCAGCCTATACTTACAATGCATTGCGCTCAACTGACAGGTACTACGGTGGCCAGCGGCGCGTGACGCATTACCGCCTGGAAAACCAAGTATCCGCGCCTACGCGCCTATTTCCGCAAGCCAGCGGCCTATATCCGCAAGCATTGGGTTTTCCGACAGAGAAAGCGCTTCCATCTCCCGCGCATTGAGGCGGCGGCCTGTCAACAGCCCTGGAAGCTGGCGGATAAACGCCTCGTCCATCGCGTCCGAGTACGCGGCTGTATCCAGTATCGTCCCATCCTTAACCCTAAAGCATAGCTCTACACCGCCCCATGAAAAGCGGGTGTTAAACTGAACGTTGAACTCGGGCGTTTTTCCCATGCGCCACTCCCACGACGCGTGTTTGGCCTCCAGCTCGGAGAGTTTGCGCCTGTAAAGCGAATCCTCGCCCATGCGGATGCATTCCCCATATTCGGCCTTAAACGCGGCCTCTACAGCGGCTGCCATTGAATCAATGGTGATGGCCGGGTTAAGCTCCCTGAGGTTTGCCACACGCGAACGGACGCTGTCCACGCCCTTGCTTTTGAGCTTATCAGCGGATGGAGCCAGGTATCGCGATAGCTTATCCATATTCACATCTACAAGAATTGTGCCGTGATGCAGACCCTTGGCACGCGAAAAGCAAAACGCGTTGCCCGAAAATTTGCCTCCGCCAGCCGTGACAAGGTCGTTCCTTCCAGTAAACTTCGCGTTGATGCCCTGTGAGCGCACCGCCTCAAGTATTACCCCAAGCTGCCTTTCAAGGTTGTAGCTCTCCCGCGGCGCTATAAACGTGAAGTTCAAGTTTCCCATGTCGTGGAACACGGCGCCGCCTCCCGACGTACGCCGTGCAAGCCGGCCGCCTTCGCGCTCAAGCAGCTCGGCGCGGCACTCCTTCCACGCGTTCTGATTGCGCCCTATTACAACGGTGTTCCTGTTTTGCCAAAGATACAGCACGGTTCCTTCGCTGTGCGAAGTGAAAAGCAGCTCCTCTAGCGCCAGGTTGCGCCATGGATCTGTGGATTCAGAGGTTATAACCGTATTCATAACGTCCGCATCCATGCACATCCCATCCATGCCATCAATCCTCTATTGCCTCCCTGCCCTTTGGAATAAGTATGTCTACAAAATCCGTAATCAGATCAACAGCCTGGTTGACATACCGCTTATACATCGCGTCCGGCGTGCCCTCCCTAAGCGGCGGCATCAGCATATTGTCCCAGTTGCCTATCATGAGGTCGGCGCTCTCCCCGGTAAACCGGATGAACAGCCCCGCCTTTGGCGCAACGTTTCGTACGCAGGCCCTGTAATTTAAAATCATGCCGCACAGCCGCTCGTCCAGGCATTCGGCATCCTCTGGCTTTAAGCACAGCACCTCGAAATACCTGGCGAATTCCTCGGTTCCAGCGTTTGGCACAAGCTGCTTTTCCCTGTTCATCCTGTGGCGCAGGCCTTCGGTATGCTCAACGCCTTTGGGCCTTATGGTGATATCGGGGAAACCATAGCCCGTAAGCCCCAGCATGCGTATCAGCTGGGCCTGGTAAGAGGGCTTTATCTCGGGGCTTAGCTTGCCGCGCGCGTTATGCTTGAAAAGCACGTGCGACGTGTCAAACACCACGCCCCGGTACATGGCCGCGAAACGGCGACGCGTTATATACGTCCTGCTCCTTTCAATAAAGCCTATCTCCGTTACGTCCTCCTTGCTAAACCCGCTTTTCGCGCTGTAGGCATACTTGCCAAAGGCCTCTTCAAACCTTTTAAAGACATACTCCTGCTCAAAGGTAGTATAAAACCGCTTTTCCGACGGATCGACGAATACGCCCGCATACACCAGCGAAAGCACCACAAACGCCATCCCGATGTAAAACGAATAGGGGATCTTCATGAACATGCCTAGTACAATGATAAGGCCTCCGACAGCCAGGATAGCAAATGTAACATAGGAATGGCGCCTTCGCTTTGAAGCGCATTCATCAAGCTTTTTGGACGGACTCATAACATATCTCCTGTCTTATGGTGTGTCGTAAGCACGGTTATGGGCCGTGCTCCATTTATAAAAGTTTTTACAGTTTTTATTGTATTTATATCATGACCCGTAGAGAAAATGCATTGCAAGCGCCCCATAAACGTTGAACATTATGGCAAGTATGCAAAGCAGGCTCTCATACCGCTTCAGCGACCAGGCATGGCAGCCCTGCGCGTTTTTAACAGCGTCCTTATCCACCGGTTCCAAATCCCTCGCCCCATACGCCAGATAGAACAGCACCAGCGGGATCATATCCACGGTGTAGCGGGCCCCGAACTGCCAGCCGCCAAACGTCTTATGCGCGCACAGCAAAAGCAGGTTTAGCACAATTGCCGCAATAACCGCTATGCGCACCCAATCCATGCGCCTTTTAAGCGCGTCGGCAAGTATACGAACAAACAGCATTATGAATATCGGGTTGGCAATGAAGAATATAAACCCGTTGAATATCGAATATTTAAGCTTCAGCCCTTCTCCAAAGGTTATAAAGCTGAGGAAGATATTTTTAAGGTTCTGGGGTATATAGCTTAGGTCGAACTGCCCTTGGGGCGCGGCCAGGAACTCGGGCAGGTAGTTATGCCCAAACTCAAGCGGGTTATTGAAGCGCGCGGCGTTATACCACATATACGCGCCTGCAATTAGCACGGGAATGATAAAACATTGCCACTGGGAAAGCGCGGTTTTGAAAAACCCCTTTGACTCGGCCTTAGCCCTGTCGCGCGTATAGAAATATACGAACAAAACCAAGAAGCCCACCGCTGAGAACGGCCGGCAGCCTACTGCCAGCGCTACCAGCGCATAGGCGGTTTTCCGCTTATCCGTAAGCGCGCAATATACCGCCGCGATCAATAGCAGCATATTCAGCAGCTGCGCCTGGAACCACACGCCTCCGGACGTGCTCATCCACATGGCGTTTGAACCCCATACGACAAGCATGGCAAGGAGCGACGCCGCGCCTTTTTCCATATTTACAACCCTAAGCACCTTATAAGCCAAAAGTGCGGTAATTATCCCGTATAGGGCTGATATAAAGTTGCTGGGCACATGGGCTCCGAATATGAGGGTAAGCGGCAGCACGACGACGCTTGGAATTGGAGGGAAGGATACATAGTACTTGCCCTCGAATATCGCAAGTTCCAGGTATTCGTAATTTCTTCCCAAATCCAGGCGGCCCTCACGCCAGGAAAGCGCCTGCAGCGTGTAGCTGTCCCACGAGTTGTACGAAAAAAGCGTGCCCCCGAACAAATCGTGAATAAGGACATAGCCGAGCAGCATTATAATAACGATGCCAAGCATATTAAGATCAAATAGCGATCGTTTTTTCTCAGGAAGTGTCTCCATTTGTGCTCCTTTCGACTTGCAGTTATATATACCAATATAATTATACAGGAACTGGGCGCGGTTGGCAGTAAGTCCGCGCGCAAAGAGCAACTTTGATTTCGCGCGCAAAGAGCAACTTTGATTCCGCGCGCAAAGAGCAACTTTGATAGGCGCGATCCGGTTTCCCAGGCCAAAGCGGACGCGGACTAAGCGCCTGCAGTCCCCTTAGCTGGGCCCCGTATATGCTTTATCAATGCTTGCATCGTTTTTGCTGTCAATTCTGTTGGTTTATATTCTATCGTGCCCGGCTGGCATAAGGGGTTTTCCGCCAAAATAAGGGCTTTCTAAAAGGCTTTAATCAGGCTGCCAAAATCAGGACTTTCTAAATGGGCCAAGGCTTGGTTTATGCGCGCCAGACATTTACCCAAGATGGACCTGGGTAAAATC
>CAYSKA010000107.1:0-5507 GCA_964431505.1 uncultured Oscillospiraceae bacterium | reverse complement strand
CGCCGCATTAAGGACGGGGCGCTTCAGCTCTTCCCGCATTTGGATGGAACCGAGGGCTTTTTCATCGCTAAGATGCGACGCAAGGCCGATTGATAGTTAAAAGGAGTTGCCAGATATGCTTGAGCTTAATTCAATGATGATTGACGACCTATCAAAATTGATGGATGAATATCAGCAGCCACAGTACAGGGCAAAGCAGCTCTTTAAGTGGCTTAATTCGGGCTGCAAACCTTCTGAAATGACAAACTTGCCAAAAGGTCTGCGTTGCGAACTTGAAAAATATCCGTATGGTATTGCATCCATATATGAAAAATGGGTCTCCAACAAGGATTCAACGGTGAAATACCTGTTTGAATTGGGCGATGGGAATATGGTAGAAGGCGTGCTCATGCATTATAATCATGGCAATACGCTGTGCCTGTCAACCCAGGTTGGATGCAGGATGAACTGTTCGTTCTGCGCATCCGCCCTGGATGGAATGATAAGAAATATAACTTCAGGTGAAATGCTTTCAATGCTCAACTGCGTGGAGCATGATGAACCCAAAGATCTAAACAGGTCAAGGCGCGTGACCAATATCGTATTTATGGGAAGCGGGGAACCTCTGGATAACTACGATAACGTAGTGAGATTTATTGAACTCATAACATGCAAAGAGGGAATAAATATTTCTCCCAGGAATATCTCGCTTTCAACATGCGGGCTCATTGAAAATATATACCGCCTTATGGACGAGGCTCCGCACATTACGCTGAGCATATCGCTTCATGCGCCTAACGATGAAATAAGATGCAGATTAATGCCTGTAGCGAAGCGTTATAAAATGGATTCGCTGTTAGACGCAGCCAGGGATTATGCGAATAATACGGGAAGGCGCATAATATTTGAATATGCCTTGATAAAAGACGTAAATAACGGTATAGTACATGCAGAGGAACTGTCGCGCAGGCTTGGCAGGATAAACTGTCATGTTAACCTTATACCTTTAAACTTCGTTAAGGAGCGTGGGCTTTTTGGGGTGTCAAGGGAATCAGCGAACGAGTTTGCGTGCATGCTTTCCAGCCGACATATATCAGCAACGGTTAGACGCGAGATGGGCTCTGATATAGATGGCGCCTGCGGTCAGCTTAGAAGAAGGGTTTTGGGCGAAATAAACCGCCAATCGGAATAAACGGGATGTTGCAGCGCGGTTTATGGGGGTATAAAATGCAGTATGCAGTTTTAACGGAAATAGGATTGAGAAACCGAAACGAGGACAGTGCGTATATTCCAATAGGGATCTGCGGAGCGCCTGTTGTCGCTGTTGCCGACGGTATGGGCGGCCATAGGGCTGGATGCGTTGCCAGCGAACTCGCGGTTCACAGCATTGTAGAGTATATTGAGGGGGCGCCATTAGGAACCAGCGAAGAGAGATTGATAAAGGAGGCTGTAAAATCGGCTAATAGGGCTGTACATACTCTAGCAATCAATTCATCTGAATATAATGGTATGGGTACCACCATTGTAGCGGCCTTGCTGTATCCTGACAGGTTTATTGCCGCAAATGTTGGTGACAGCCGCATATATCATTATGATGGAGATAAGCTGGTGTTGGTAAGCCACGACCATTCCCTTGTCGCCGAACTCGTCGAGATCGGGGCAATAACGATGGAACAGGCGAGAACTCATCCGTATCGCAACATGATAACCCGCGCTTTAGGTACTGATGAAAATGCGCGCGTTGATGTTTTCAGCTGTATATGGAACAGCGGCGATACATTGCTGCTGTGCTCAGACGGCCTGCATGGTTATGTTTCCGATGATCAGATGGCGGATATAATGGGTTTGGAAACTGATCTTGCCAAAATAGGCGATATGTTAGTTAGAACCGCGCTTGAGAATGGCTCGTCGGACAATATAACGGTAGTGTTAGCCAGGAATTCGGAGGCTGATCAATGATATGATTGGAAAAATACTGGCAAACAAATATTATATTGACAGCGTGGTTGGCAGCGGTGGTATGGCAACCGTTTATAAGGCGCACGTTTTATCCAATAATAAAGTTGTGGCCATAAAGGTGCTCAGGGACGAGCATAAAAGCAATCCAGACTTTGTCAGGCGCTTTGAGCGTGAGGCCCGTACTGTTTTATCGTTGTCGCACGAAAACATCGTACGCTCGTATGACGTTGGAAGCGAGGACGGCATAAATTATATCGTTTTGGAATACGTTGTTGGAAAAACACTTAAGGAAATCATGGAGGATAGCGGGCCGCTTTCTCCTAGAGTTACGGTTAACCTAATGTGCCAAGTGCTTGACGCTTTGTCACACGCGCATGGAAGGGGGATAATACACAGGGACGTAAAGCCCCAGAATGTAATTGTCACCGTAAACGGAAAGGTTAAACTAACCGACTTTGGAATCGCGCGCGAGGTAAACGCTTCCACAAAGACATTTGCCGGCTCTAACGTATTGGGATCGGTACACTACATATCCCCCGAACAGGCCAGAGGAGATGACGTAGGTCCTTCAAGCGACATTTACTCAGCCGGTATAATGATGTATGAAATGCTTACGGGACGCCTTCCATTTGACGGAGAAAACACGGTATCCATAGCTTTAAAGCATCTACATGAGGAAATTATCCCTCCCATAGATATTAATCCGGATATGCCCCGCGCATTAAGCGATGTGGCTATGAAGGCAACTGTAAAGCAGCTTGACTCCAGATATGGCGACGCACTGGTTATGCGAAAGGATCTGGTACGCTCATTAAGGGAACCCAACGGAAGATTCGCCAGGCAAAAGTCTGAAAGAGCAAAGGGAGCAAGGCGAAACACGTTATGGATAATCCCCGTTTTCTCAATAGTATTTATAGGGTTAATCGTTGCTATGTTCTTTGTCGGAAGGTCAATAGCTAACCCGAATATATCGTATAACGAGCTTATACCGCAGTTAACGAATAAGACCATTGATGAAGCAAAGGAACTGGCGGAGCAGCGCGGCTTTTCACTGGTTGTGCTTGACTGGGTTGTAAGCGGAGAATATGCTGAGGGTATAATTATGTCCCAATCGCCGGCAGCCGGCAGTTCGTCAAACGCAGGAACAAAGATTAACGTCACTGTTAGCAGCGGCAAGGATGTAATAGTAGTCCCTGACCTATCTGGACTAACACAAATGGAGGCATTAAACAAACTTGAGGCTGAAAGCCTAAAGATTGGTGAAATAAATTATGACGTCAGCGAGATGCCAGAGGGTATTATCTTTAAACAGGATCCAGTATACGGTACCGAGCTCATGAAAGGTGATACTGTAGACATATTTATAAGCGGGCGCTCGTCAACTAACACAACGGTTTTAGACGTTGTGGGAGACAATCTGTTAAACGCTATTGAAAAGCTACAGAAGAAGGGCTTTAAAAGAATCTTAGTACGTACTGTAATTAAGGATGACGTAGAAGAGGATAATATCGTAATATCTCAGTTGCCGGATTTTGATTTGCCAGCCTTATCATCAACAACGATAGAACTTACTGTGGCGCGCAAGAGCAGCGGTCTCTTTGCGTCAGACATAGCCTTTAACCTGGACATTGTTAGCAGCGACACGCCGGTTATGGTTACGGCTGTGCTGGAAGAGGGTGTTGAGCTGGTATTATATGAAGGCAAGCTCTCAACTGGAAATCAAGTTCCGATCTCCTTTGTGGGAAGAATGACCGAGGCGGGAGATTATACATGCATAGCATATATTGACGGAATTGAAGCCAGAAAATATGTCGCAAAATTTTCGTTTAGGAGTTAAAACCCATGCAAGGTCTTATACTCAAAGGGGTAGGAGGT
Organism: uncultured Oscillospiraceae bacterium; assembly: GCA_964431505.1. Taxonomy (GTDB): domain Bacteria; phylum Bacillota; class Clostridia; order Christensenellales; family CAG-138; genus UMGS946. The sequence goes on along the minus strand of CAYSKA010000107.1, from coordinate 1,694 downwards.
TTTTATACTGTACTGGCGGAAAACGGCTGCCAGTACACATGCAGGGCGCGTGGACGGTTTAGAATCAACGGTGTTAGCCCTGTGCCGGGAGACAGGATTGATTTTGATCAAGATGGGGACACAGGAGGATATATGAAGGCAATCCTCCCCAGAAAGAATTTGCTCAAAAGGCCCATGGTGGCGAACCTGGATAAATTGATAATAGTCATATCAGCTTCAGCCCCCAAGCCGGATCTGCTTATGGTGGATAAACTGTTAATTTACTGCGAACTAAAAAAAATCACTCCTATACTGGTTCAAAACAAGTATGATGAATTGAATAAAGGCGAGGATTTTCTATCCCAGTATATGAATACAGGCTATACGCTGTGTCATACTTCGGCTTTGGATAACACAGGCCTTGATGAGCTTATGAGACACATACAAGGAAACACCGTTTGCTTTGCGGGTCAGTCAGCGGTGGGGAAGAGTTCGCTTTTAAACGCCCTGATGCCTGGCATTGACCTTGAGGTTGGCGGACTGTCAAAAAAGACGGAGAGGGGAAAGCACACTACAAGGCATGCTCAGCTTATTCCTATATCTCGTGATACAGCAGTGATGGATACCCCTGGCTTTAGTCTTTTAGAAACTGAAGAGATAGATGAGCAAACGCTTTCGTTATATTACCCCGAAATGAGAGACTTTGCAGCTAATTGCAGGTTTTCGGGATGCCTGCATTTGGCAGAGCCGGATTGCGCTGTTAAAGAGGCATTGGCCAGAAATGAGGTTTCAGAAGAACGATATGGCAGGTATAAAATAATAATCAACGAACTGATCGAACGGAGAAAACATAAATATGACTGACAATATAATTATGACGCAGCGCAGCATTAAGGTAGCACCTTCAATACTTTCAGCTGATTTCGCCTGTTTAGGAAAGGCCGTTGAGGACGTTGAGTCATGGGGAGCCGACTATATACACTTTGATGTAATGGACGGCAATTTTGTAAATGATATAACCTTTGGCCCTGCAATGTGCAAAAGTATACGGACACACACTTCCCTTCCGATAGATGTACACCTGATGGTGGAGAATCCCGCTAAGTGGGTAGATCCGTTTTACAAGGCGGGCGCTCATACATTGACAGTACATGCCGAGGCGGACAGACATCTTCACAGAACCCTTCAGATGATTAAGCAAACCGGCATGAAATGTGGAATAGCTTTAAATCCTGCTACTCCATTAAATTATATTGAGTACATCCTTGAAGATTGCGATATAATACTGCTTATGAGCGTAAATCCAGGCGCGGCAGGCCAAAAGTTCATAATTTCGGTTCTGGATAAGATAAAGAAGCTTAAATCGCTGATTGATGAAAAAAAGCTGTTTACCGATATAGAGGTTGATGGAGGAGTAAACCCGGAAACGGCCAAGCTGTGTATTGAGTCGGGAGCGAACATACTTGTGGCGGGCAACAGCGTTTTTTCGTCTGCAGACCCCGCAGCAACGGTACAAAAACTCAGAATAGGTTAGACTTATACTACTAAGTACCCACTTGTGTGTTATATTATGCAGTGCAAAGTTAGTGGTAAATATGATAAAATGAAACTATTGGATTACGGTGTTACATTTATATTTTGTGTCGTCGCGGCGCAAAGTGACTAAATTTGAAGGGTGAAGAGGTATGAAAATCATACAAGCAACGTCAAGAGGT
>CAYSKA010000106.1:0-5651 GCA_964431505.1 uncultured Oscillospiraceae bacterium | reverse complement strand
TACCCTGCTCTTTTGCTCGGGTCCCATAATAACCCTTGAGATGGATTCCTCAATCTCATCCATCGATATCTTTTCTTTTCCGAATCTTGCAGCCAATATCGCGCTTTCATTAAGCACGTTTTCAAGGTCGGCGCCCGTAAACCCTGGCGTTGAACGCGCAATTACGCTTAAATCGACATCATCCTCAAACGGCTTGCCCTTTGCGTGTACCTTTAGTATCTCCTCGCGTCCTCTTACATCCGGATAGTTTACGGTTATCCTCCTGTCAAACCTGCCTGGGCGCAGCAGCGCCGGATCAAGTATATCAAGCCGGTTGGTCGCTGAGATGACAATTATGCCCTCATTTGCTGAAAATCCATCCATCTCAACGAGAAGCTGGTTCAGCGTCTGTTCACGTTCATCATGTCCGCCGCCCATTCCTGAACCCCTCTGCCGGCCGACAGCGTCTATCTCATCGATAAAAACTATGGATGGAGCGCACTTTTTAGCCGTATTAAACAGGTCTCGCACCCTGCTCGCGCCGACGCCAACGAACATTTCCACAAAGTCTGAACCCGATATGGCGAAAAACGGTACATTGGCCTCGCCTGCCGCAGCCTTTGCCAAAAGAGTTTTTCCGGTCCCTGGAGGGCCGACCAGCAGCACGCCCTTTGGTATCCTGGCTCCCATCTTTGTGAAGCGCTTTGGATTTCTCAGGAAGTCTACAACCTCTTTTAACTCGTTTTTCTCTTCGTCAGCTCCCGCTACATTTGCAAACGTTATATTTTCAGGGTTTCCGATCGTTGCCTTAGCGCGGCTCTTTCCAAAGCTCGATATCTGGCGCCCGCCCGTCTGCGAACGCATCATGAAATAATACAGCAAAACTACAGCCCCGATTATTATTATGTAGGGCAGGATCATCTGAAACAGCGAAACGCCCTCCGGCTGGTTCGTCCTGTATTCAAACGGGTAATCCGACGTGGTAACCTGATTCGGATCCTTACCGGTAGTTTCTGAGATTATAACGGCCATGTCCGCCGCTAATGTTTCAGTAGACGGTATATTGCAATAAAAATCTACTTTGCCCTTGTCAAAAAACTGCTCGGCCGTATATTGCGAATCAGTACTCAGTCCATACAGCACGTCCGACTGAATCTGAATGGCCTGCACCTTTCCTTCTTTTACATAAGTCAAAAAATCCTTATATGTAATTAGTTCAGGCTGCTCTGTAAACACATCGCCGCCAATAAGCAATATAACTACAAGGCCGATAACAGCTACAAATAATAGCATTCCGCCAAACTTCTTCAAGTTTAACCTCCTATTGTTGCGGATTGTGCAAAACAATTCTCCAACTATCTTATGATACTACCATAAATGGCAAAGCTATTCAAAGGGGTTTACGGTCTTTTTGACAAAGCTCACGTGAAAAAAATGTGAACTTGGCCGTATCCGATTAAACAGCTGAAAGCATTACCTGCTAAAGTCCAGGCGGGATATTATAGGATTATACAGCGTCCGCTTCAGCAATATCCCTATCGTCCTCATTTTTTACAGGCTGAATCCATTTCATGCTTAAATAGCGCCGTATGCACAGCACATTCTTTAATAGGTCTTCGCACAGGAGCATTATGACGTAAACCCAGATAAACGGCATATCCAAAACCAGCCCGCACACCGCAGTAATGGGCAGTGCCAGGAGCCAAAGCGACAGCAGGTCATATTTCATGCCTGTCCTCGTGTCGCCGCCGGCTCTGAAGATACCTACGACGCTTACATACGGTATGTTTCTTAATCCCATTTCCAGCCCGTAAATCAATAGCAGGATGGATGCGGTATTATGTACCTCAGTAGCAATATTGAATATGCTAAGTATTGGATTGCGCAATAAAATAACCATTGCGCCTACCATTACGGCCAGCGCCGGAACAAGCAGCAAAAACCGCTTAGAGTATTGCTTGGCCTCCTCTATGTCGCCCGCTCCCACACGCTTTGCAATCATAACGTTACATGCGTTGCATCTGCCAATGAAAAACACAAATGATATGTTTTCCACCGTTCTGAATATGGTCAGCGCTGAGTAGTTGCCTGTGCCCATGCGCCCAAACACCGCATTATAGCCCATCACCCCCAAGGCCCAAAGCGTTTCGTTTATAAGCACCGGCGAGGCCCGCTGGAAAAATTCTGCTACAAACTCCTTTGAAATGCTGAACATCTTCTTTATCGGAGGTACCAGCACATTCTTTTTAAATATGGATATAACCAGCATGAGAATAGGGGAGAACAAGCCTGATATCGTGGTAGCAAGCGCGGCCCCTTCAACTCCCATGGCTGGGAATCCAAACTTACCGAATATCAGCACATAGTTAAGTATTACGTTTATTGCAACCGCTACAGCTCCTGATACTACGGGAAGCTTTACCTCCTCGGTTGACCTAAGCACTATGGAAAAGGTCTGGCTCAGCGCAACGCCAAGGTATGAGAAACATGCGATTTTAATATATCTGGCCCCCTCGGCAATCGCAACCTGGTCGTTTGAAAAGAGCCCTATAACACTGCTTGGGAACATAAAAATTATTGCGCTCAACATCAGCGCTATTGGAATATTGCATATCAGCATCATGCCATAAGCGCGGGATATGCCGTCGCGGTCGCCTCGGCCCCAGTACTGGGCTATAAATACAGCCCCGCCCGACGCTATTCCAAACATCGCTATGTTAACAAAAAACGCTACCTGAGACGCTATTCCGACCGCAGCGATGGATACATCTCCAAGCTGGCCTATCATAAGCGTATCCACAAGGGACAGCGATGTGGTCAGAAGGTTCTGAAAAGCTATCGGCAACGCCAGCCGAAGCATCGACTTCCAGAAATTCTTATCCTCAAACATCCTTAGTTTCATTTTGCGTCTCCTCCATTCTTGAATATTTCGCTCTGCTCTATGTGCAGCCTTGCGGCTCCATGCATGCGAACTCCATGCCAAGCAGCCCCTTAAACATAAAATGGGACCCGACATGTGGCGCCAGGCCCCAGGTTACAGTTTGTTTCCTTATACAAATCATGCGCATGACAGGGTAAGGGCCCTATATCTATAGCAGTTTAATATATTGCCTGTTACAACGTCCAAATCCGCGCTGCTGGGATAAACGCATAGCATATCCCCCTCATACGTATTTGGCCCCTTGGCTTGTTCTGTAACGCTTATCCGGCATTGCGCTGTTGCTGCTGCCTCACGCTTCATCTGCAATTTCTCCTTGCAAAAGCTCATTTCATCCTAATATATCAGATTTAAAACTATATGTCACGCATTAAGCATCATATATTGTAATGACGAATTAAACGATAAAGGCGGCTCTATAATCAGAACCGCCTCGTATGTAACCTAAACGCTAGATCAGCCTTAACCCATCTCTTAGGCTGATATGATTCGCGGCTGCAATTTCCTTAGCGCATCTAAGTTACATTCTATATCCTTTTTTGTCAGGGATTTACTGCAGCGCAGCCTCTTTTCATCCTCCGGTTTATAGGAAACAGGCATTTTGAAATAGTTCAGCCTCCAACGAGGTTTATAAGGAACCCTACCCATTAGGTCTTGAAGCATTTCAAAAGTCATTCCCGGATACAGCGTCGTTCTCGCCTCATATTCAACCCCTGATTCCTCCAATATGCCAATGGTGCCCAATACCTTGTCAAAACCGTTTTCAACACCGCATACTGCCTCATAATCATGAGGCAAGGCCTTTACGTCCACCGCCACATAGTCAAGTAGGCAAGCCTCTATAAGCCCCTTAATAACTTGCGGATGCTGACCGTTTGTATCAATCTTGAGCCTGTATTCCATCAAGCGCAATAGGCGCAGAAATTCAGGAAGGCGGCTTTGTATTGCCGGCTCGCCGCCGCTTATAACAACACCTTCAAGCAAGCCCTGGCGCCGTTTCAAAAAGTCTAAAGCATCCTTTTCGCTAATAGCTTGGCCATCCGGTTTAATCAGGCCGCGGTTATGACAGTAAAAGCAATCGAAATCGCATCCCATTGTAAATAATACACAGCTCAGAAGGCCCGGAAAATCTATTGTGCTGCTCCTTTGAATGCCGCCAAATATCACGCGCCCAGCTCCTCGGCCCTTATTACATACTTTATGCGCTCATTATACTCCTCCTGCTTGCCCTTGTGGAAGTTCTGAACCGGCCTCAGATAGCCTACTACACGGCTCCATACTTCTGTTTCCATCCCGCAGTCGGGACATGAGTATGACTCCCCGTTTATATATCCATGATCCGGACACACGGAAAACGTTGGCGTCAGGGATAGATATGGAAGCTTGTAATTGCTAAAGGCCTTACGGATCAGCCGCTTAGCTATATCCGTATCCTTTATCTGCTCGCCAAGGTACAGGTGCAGCACGGTTCCGCCGGTATACTTGCACTGCAGCTCATCCTGAAGCTCCAGCGTTTCAAAAATATCATCGGTAAACCCAACGGGAAGATGCGTTGAGTTCGTGTAATAAGGGGCATCCTTGCCTGCTGTTATAATATTGGGGTACTTCTTTTTGTCCAGCTGGGCGAGGCTGTAGCTTGTGCCCTCTGCAGGCGTTGCCTCAAGGTTGTAAACGTGCCCAGTTTCATCCTGGAATCCTGATATGGCATCCCTCATGAAATCAAGGATCCTCAGGGCAAAGCTCCTTCCTTCTTCTGTTGTAATATCCTTGCCCATGAAGTTAAGGCAGGCCTCGTTCATCCCAATAAGCCCTATAGTATTAAAATGATTGTACCAGTAATCGCCTGTACGCTCCTTTACATTTTTGAGGTAATGGGCAGAGTAAGGATACATCCCTCTTTCGGTCTGTTCCTCTATTGTTTTGCGTTTGATTTCCAAGCTTTCCTTGGCAACTTCCATAAGCCTGAATAGGCGTGATTTAAACTCAGCCTCGTCCTTGGATAGGTAGCCCAGCCTTGGCATATTAAGCGTGACAACGCCAACGGAGCCTGTGAGCGGGTTCGAACCAAACAGTCCGCCTCCGCGCTTGCGAAGCTCGCCCGTGTTAAGCCTAAGCCTGCAGCACATTGAAAGCGCATCCTCGGGCGACAGGTCCGAGCTTACATAGTTTGAAAAATACGGAATACCATACTTGCAGGTTATCTCCATAAACCTGTCTATAACGGGGCTGTCCCAATCAAAGTCCTTTGTCACATTTATTGTAGGAATCGGGAAGGTAAACACCCTGCCCTTCTTATCCCCCTCCATCATGACCTCGCAGAATGCCAGATTTATCATATCCATTTCTTTTTGGAATTCTCCATAGGTTGCATCCTGGGGTACGCCTCCAATTATCACAGCCTGGTCCTTAAGTGTGCGCGGAGGCTTAATATCAAACGTCAGGTTTGAAAACGGGCATTGGAATCCTACGCGCGTAGGCACGTTCAGGTTAAAGATAAACTCCTGCAGGGCCTGCTTTACCGTCCTGTAGTCAAGGTTATCATAGCGTATAAAGGGAGCGCAATAGGTATCAAAGCTGCTCCACGCCTGGGCTCCGGCAGCCTCGCCCTGGGTGGTGAACGTAGAATTTACTATCTGCCCCAGAAAACTGCGAAGATGTTTGGCGGGGCCCGACTCAACCTTTCCCGGAACGCCCCCAAAACCATCGATCAGCAGCTGCTTTAGATCCCAGCCCG
>CAYSKA010000105.1:0-5745 GCA_964431505.1 uncultured Oscillospiraceae bacterium | reverse complement strand
GGCCATGACGATGAACCCGCACCAGTAGGGGCCGCCCCCGCCTGCCCCGGCATTCCCCTAGGCCTGTTTCTTTAGCACGATGCGCCAGTCCTCCTTGTTCTTGCGCCTGGAAAGTCCGGCCAGATAGTCGATGCTGACATCGTAAAACCTGGACATCCTGACCGCAACGTCCAGCGGCACGTCAAGCTCGCCGCGCTCGTAGGATAAATACTCCTCCTCGCCGACATTCAATACCTCGGCTATATCGCAAGCCTTGATTTCGTTGTTCTCGCGCATCTCTTTAATTCGCTGATACATTATAGATTCCCCCTATGAAAATAAATTGTAATCAGGTAGATGATTTGGAAGTCCCGCATTTAGGCGCACCCGCTAGATATTCAAGGCTAACCCTATAAAAATCCGCTATTTGTATTGCTATACCAAATGGGATATCAGTTTCGCTTTGTTCATATCTGACGTAAGTGGTCTTATGTAAATTTAATTGGTCAGCTACTGCTTGCTGGGTCAGATCGTTGTCTTCACGTAAGTCTCGTATTCTTCGATACCTTGGCATGCGAGCCTATCCCTCTTTCCACTAATATAATACAACAGGAATATAAAAACGCTGACAATATACACATATTTGTGTACAGCAAATCTATCAAATATTGCCAATTTACCACTATGGATTTTTGTAATTTGTATTCATATTGTAAGTAAACCGTGTATGCATATTGGTTAAATCCTCTGATATCAGCGGCTTATTGCTGATTGGCATCGATAAGCATAATTATTGCCATATGGCTCTATATGAAAAAATCAATCTTGATTAGTGCTGTGCGTTAGATTATTTTAAACGGTGCGCTTGGCCGCCGCCGTACTGTTCCTCATGCTATTATTGATTGTAAAACCGCGCCGCAGGCCTTTTTTGCGGGCGTAACCTATGGATATAAATTTAAGGTTATATACTGTCATACGCTATGAGCGCGGCATGGCGCTGCTATTATAATCTGGCTATGAGGCCGGCGGTCCCACAACGGCGGCCGTCCATATCTATGTTAATATTATCCTGCAACCGGACACAAATTACAAGTGTTACAATCAACAATACAAAAGGACATGGTTATTACCTGATCCCATATGCTAAAATGGATATTAATTATGCAAGCCAGTTCATACCCTCAGTTGACAAAGGGTAAACGCGGTTTTCGCACACCCAGTCCGCGCCGGACTTTGTTCCGGCCGCTTGCCATAGGGTCCCGCGCCCCCCATCCCGCGCGGGCGGGGAGGGGGCAAAAACCCAGAAGACCTTGAGGAGCCGGATTTGCGGCCAGTTCAAGGCCCATGAGCGCAGGACTATTCAGCGCTATTTCAAGCGGCAGGAACATTGAAATAGCCCAAATCCGGCCCTTAAGGCGTGATTACCCTTGTCAACTGCGGGTAATCAGGTATAATACAAATAAAAAACTATGGAGGCCAATATGCGCCATACGCGGGCAACCGCTACTGTACTCTCTGCAACCGCTGCATTTTTGCTGCTGCTCGTCTTCCTGTTCGCTTCGATCACACTGGTTATGAACGACGAAGGGCGCCACCGCAGAGAATATCAAGAACTTGGCATAGCCCAGGCAATGGGCATGTCCCAAGAGGAGGTGCTGGACTCGCTTATGCTTGTGATAGATTACATGCAGGGCAGCGCGGACAGCATTGAGAAGGAAGTTACGGTTTACGGGGAGAAGGTCATTATGTTCAACGACCGTGAAGCCGCCCATATGGCCGATGTGCGCGGGCTGTACCTGGGCTGGCGCTCTGCTTCGTACGTAATGGCGGGCGCAGCGGCGGTGCTGATAGCCTCGGCGGCGGCGATACTTCCCAAAAAAAGCCGCCTTAAAGCGCTGTGCAGCGGATGCCTTTGGGGCGGCGCCGCGTTTGCGGCCATTGCGGCTGCAATAGGCGTATGGTTCCTGATAGACTTTTACTCGCTGTGGACTGCGTTCCACAAGCTGTTTTTCACAAATGAGCTCTGGCTTATGTACTACACCGACCGAATGATTCAGATGATGCCTGAACGGTTTTTCTACAACATCATTATCGATATTTTTCTGCTGTTCGCCGTTTCCGCCGCAACCATGCTCTCAGCCGCCGGCGCTTATCTTATATTTAAAAAGCGCCGCGTGGCCAAGGAGGCGCGGGCATGAGCCGTTTTGACTATGAGGCCAGGGCTAAAGGGCGGGCAAAGCGCCTCTTTGGGAACGGCGGCTTTACCCTGCTCGCCATAGAAACCTCATGCGATGAAACGGCGGCCGCCGTGCTCTCAGGACCCCGCACTGTGCTAGGCTCGGCGGTGCATACGCAGATACCGCTTCACGTCCGGTTCGGGGGCGTAGTACCCGAAATCGCGTCACGAAGCCATGTAGAGCGCATAGGCGGCGTGGTACGCGCGGCGCTCGGCGACGCGGGAATCGGGCTCCGCGATATTGACGCAATAGCCGTTACCTGCGGCCCTGGCCTGGTCGGCGCGCTTCTGGTGGGCGTAAGCTACGCAAAGGGGCTTGCCCTTGCAATGGGACTGCCTGTCGTGGGCGTAAACCATATATCCGGCCATGTCGCGGCCAACTATCTATCGTATCCCGGGCTTGAGCCGCCGTTCATATGCCTTATCGCGTCGGGCGGGCACAGCCACATAGTCAGGATAAGCGGCTACAGCGATTTTGAACTGCTGGGGCGCACCAGGGACGACGCGGCCGGCGAGGCGTTTGACAAGGTAGCGCGTTCGCTGGGCCTACCGTATCCAGGTGGCCCCGAGCTTGAAAAGCTGGCCAAATCCGGCGACCAAAGCGCCTATAAGCTGCATGCCGGGTTCAACGCAAAGCCCACGCTGGACTTCAGCTTTTCTGGGATAAAGACCGCCGTCGTCAACATACTGCACAATACCCGCCAGCGTGACGAGACTGTAAATGCGGCTGACCTGGCCGCGTCGTTTCAGCGCGCCGTTGTGGACACGCTTGTTAACAAAACCCTGCTGGCCTGCGAACGCTATGGTGAAACGCGCGTGGCGCTGGCCGGAGGGGTTTCGGCAAACGCTTCGCTGCGGGACGCGTTTAAGCAGCGCGCCGCCGCGCGGGGGCTCGAGTTCTACCGCCCCGATATGCTCTACTGCACGGACAATGCCGCCATGATAGGTTGCGCCGGCTACTATATGCTTATGGCTGGCCGGCGCCACGGGCTTGATCTCAACGCCGAGCCGTCGCTTGCCCCTGGGGAGGTCCCAGCGCTTTACGGGGACTGAGCATATACCTTAGCAGCGGCAATGAATTCCTTTTTAAGCCCGTTTGCTTTGCCGCATCAGGTAAATGCGGATGGGTTACCACTTTGCTTACAAAAAAACCTGCCGCGCCGCAATGCGGGACGCCTAAGCCCTGGGTAATTTGATGGAAACGGGTTCTGAATACCTGGCTTGGGCGTGAAGCCCTGGTATTTGCGCCAAATATGCTAAACGCGTAGGCGGGGAACGCAAACCGGACGGGCTGCGGCTTCGCTTTCATAAAACCGCGGCAAACGGCTTGGAATGCTGTCAAGCCCGCGTACGGACTTTTGCGTTAAGCTCGCAAACCGCTATACCCTGGGCCTTTTCATGGAAACGAGTTCTTTAAACCTTACCTGCGTTAAAAGCCCTGTTATTTTCTCTTTATATGAAAACGTCCTGTCAAATTCCTGCGCCTTGCATTGATCCAGCTCATATATGCCATCTGTGAAAAACCTGCCCCTGCAGCCGCTGAGCGCGCCTGGAGTAAGCTCGCAGGCCAGCAGGGAGGCAGCATAGGCATTCTCCGGAGTGCCGATAAAATAGGTCTCCGCAACCAAAAAGCCTGCCCTTTTATAATATTCTGGGTCGCCATAGATTAGGATGGCGGTATAGCCCATGTTTTTCGCGGCCTCCTTTGAATGCTCAATAATCCCGCTTCCTATGCCCCTTCCCTGAAATTCAGGCAGTACGGAAACCGGACCGAAGCTTACAACAGGATGCCGTATGCCGTCGTCGCCCAAAATGAGCGCCCTTGTATACATGATGTTTGCAACCAGTGTTTGGCCGCATATTGCCACAAAGTCCAGCTCCTTTATAAAGGCGCTCGATTCCCTCATTATATGCACGAGATAATGCTCGTCGCACCCGGGCGAATAGTAGTTCCAAAACGCCTCGCGGGTCAACTCCTCAACCGCTCTGTAGTCCGGTTTCCTTTCAAGTCTGATCGTTATGTCCATAGCCGCGGATTTCCTTTCATATGATGCGCTTTGCTTTAATAAAACCTATATGGGTATTTTACCACATCGTCATGCATCCGGCGCCGGATGTGGGCTATCAGTAAGAGACGTCCGGCTTTTTATCCCTGCATCACAGCCTTCCGCGTCGGCTACAGAAGTGCCCATGTCCGCCTAAAACTCAAAAAGTGCAGCTGAAAACCCATCTGTCATGGCCGTATGGAGCTATACGCTGGCGGAGTCTTTCCCCGTTTTACTGCCGGCAGCGGTTTTGGTACAGCTCAGGAGCATCGTCCGAACCGCCGCTTTATAGTCCTTTCCCTTGCGGCCTGTTAAGTCAAATGCAACACCTTGCTTTTAAAAAAGCTGCGCAGCCGCCAGTAAAGTGATCTGAGAGGACTACGGTCTGAGAGAAGCGATAACGTCGACATCTGGCCTGGGTGGTGGCAAAAGAAGTACGTTTGGGTAAGTACTGGCAAAGCGGTTATTGTGTTTTCATCGAGCCCGCGCAGCAGGGAGAGTAATTGAGCAGTAGTAAAAATATAAAAAAGCGCTTGCTTATTAGGCAATCTTACCATAAAATAGAATTGAGAGTATGGTCGCTGCCTATTCAGTTTAAATTGATTGGAGGAAGCGATTATGTATAGTATCCAGGTGGGACAATTAATCCTAAAGCGATTACGATTTTATTGTGTTTCTCAATTCTGGCGAGGCCGTATGAAAATCGTATCCGTGAGCGCATGAGCCGTGTTGCTGTCGTCCGGCTATGCGCTTTTGTGTTTCTCTTTTTTTGTTAAACAATAAAATAAGGAGATTGAATGATGAGATTTTCGAAAAGACTTTTTTCCGTATTTATTATATTCACACTGTTATGTCCAACATTTTTTTCTACAACCCCATTCGCTGTCAGCAACAAAGCGACTTCAAATGATGAGGTAAGCAGAGTAAAAGAGATTGCCGCTCTGCGTGAAAGTAACTCCGAAACATATTTGCTTTCAGATGGCTCATATGAGTGCGTTGTTTTTGCAGAGGATAAGTATTATCAAAACGCTGACGGAGAGTTCCTCCAAATTGATAACTCAATAGTTCAAACCGCATATTCCGATCTTGGTGTTCTATATAGATTCACGAACTTCGCAAATCAAAACAAGGCATACTTTTCTGATGGTGACTCCTTAGGGATACGGCTGCAGTCGCCCAGTGGCTCAATAGCTTTTACGCCGCTTTCCGCTAATTCAGCTAACGCTATCTCTGGCGGCCTTAAAAATATGAAATTCGTCCCGGATTTCCCCTTAAGTGGCGATAATTATGTTGCATATCGAAATATATATGACGGCGTTGATTTTGTTTATGCAGTAGAGAACGCGGCGGTTAAAGAATACATTGTTCTGAACGACATTTCCGCTCCTCTGGAATATGAATTCGCTTTTAACATTCCGGATCATACAGTAAAAACCAACGAATTCGGCAGGATAGTATTTGTTGACCGTGAAGGAAACATAGAGT
>CAYSKA010000104.1:0-5748 GCA_964431505.1 uncultured Oscillospiraceae bacterium | reverse complement strand
CTTGCAAGGTGCCTGAAAGCCGCGTGTTTCGGGCAAAAATGGAAAAGGAGCAATGAGAAAGATGATAGAACTCATCAATCATGGCGTCTATCTTAAAGACGGCGTACCACAATGTCAATGTGAATGCGGAGTTACGCCTGAAGAGGGGCGCAAACGCACGATTGCTTACTCAATTCTGAGCACGCACAATGTCTCCGGTGATGACAAAAAGCTGAGGATAAAATTTGACCAGCTTATCTCCCATGACATCACCTATGTCGGAATCATTCAGACAGCTCGCGCAAGCGGACTGAAGCAGTTTCCCATGCCCTATGCAATGACCAACTGCCATAACAGCCTCTGCGCCGTGGGCGGCACGATCAACGAGGACGACCATGTGTTCGGCCTCTCCGCCGCTAAGCGCTACGGCGGCATCTTTGTGCCGACAAATCAGAGCGTTATCCACTCCTATGCCCGTGAAATGATGGCCGGCTGCGGCCAGATGATACTGGGTTCGGACAGCCATACCCGCTATGGCGCCCTGGGTACGATGGGTGTGGGCGAAGGCGGCGGAGAGCTGGTAAAACAGCTTTTGCAGAACACATGGGACTTAAACGCGCCGGAAGTAATTCTGGTATATCTTGAAAACGCTCCAAAGCGCGGCGTAGGACCGCATGACGTTGCTATAGCGCTTGTTGGATCGGTATTCAAGAACGGGTTTGTCAAGAATAAGGTGCTTGAGTTTACTGGACCAGGCGCTGAGAGCCTGTCCGTAGAATTCAGGAACGGAATAGATGTAATGACCACTGAAACCACATGTCTATCGTCCATTTGGTCGACGGATGAAAAGGTTCGCGACTATTTCAGGGCCTACGGACGCGAAGATGCGTATAAAGAGCTTAAACCCGGCCAATGCGCATATTACGACGGCATGATCAGGATTGACCTTTCAAAGGTAGAACCCATGATCGCCCTGCCGTTCCATCCGAGCAACGCATATACCATCAAAGACTTTACGGCAAATGCCAAGGATCTGCTGCACAGCGTAGAAGAGGAGGCCGTGAAGTCCTTTGGTAAAAAGATAAAAATAGATCTGGCAAGCAAGGTGCTGCCCGACGGCCGCGTTATGGCGGATCAGGGCATAATCGCCGGCTGCTCCGGAGGATTGTACGACAACATCGTCGAGGCCGCCTCAATCCTTGACAACGGCTCCACAGGGAACGGATATTTCGGGCTGTCGGTTTACCCGACAAGCGTACCCGTTAGCCTGGAGCTGACCAGGATTGGCGCCGCCGCAAAGCTTCTGGCGGCGGGAGCGGTTATCAAGCCCTCGTTCTGCGGGCCGTGCTTTGGCGCCGGAGACGTGCCAGCCAATAACGGCTTCTCAATCCGCCATACTACGCGCAACTTCCCCAACCGCGAAGGCAGCAAGCCTGGCGACGGCCAGATATCGGCCGTCGCGCTTATGGACGCCCGCTCCATTGCCGCTACCGCGCTAAACGCCGGAGTGATTACGCCCGCTACGGAAATCGACTACGACAACAGCGTGCCTGAATACCGCTTTGATGGCAGCATCTATGAAAAACGTATATACAACGGATTTGGAAAGCCCGATCCTGATACCGAGCTGAAGTTCGGCCCCAATATCACCGACTGGCCTGCCATGTATCCGCTGACCGACAATATCCTGCTGGAGCTTTCCGCCGTTATAAAGGATCCTGTAACCACGACCGATGAGCTTATTCCGTCAGGCGAAACCTCGTCCTATCGATCCAACCCGCTTAGGCTGTCCGAGTTTACCCTCTCCCGCCGCGTGCCCGAGTATGTGGGCCGCTGCAAGGAGATAAACGCCCTGGACATAGCGCGCCGTGAAGGCAATTCTCCCATGAAGGTAAAGGACACTCTGGCCAAGGTTGGAAACCCCGATGAGCTTGTAAACACCACGGGCGTAGCATCCGTATTGTTCGCAAACAAGCCTGGCGACGGCTCTGCGCGCGAACAGGCGGCCTCCTGCCAAAAGGTGCTAGGCGGCGCTGCCAACATCTGCTACGAGTACGCCACAAAGCGCTACCGCAGCAACTGTATCAACTGGGGCATCATACCCTTCACCATTAACGCTGATGAGAGCTTTGATTATGAGGTGGGCGACTTTGTATTCGTTCCTGGAATTAGAGAGGCCATAGCCACTGGCGCTGAGGAAATTCCGGCTAAGGTAATTGCCAAAAGCGGCGTGCATGATATTAAGCTCTATGTAAAGGGCCTTACTGAAGACGAGAAGGAAATACTTCTCGACGGCTGCCTGATGAACTATTACAAGGCAAAGCTTACGGACTGATATTCGATGCGAATTTAACACGTGCTAAACATTTTTACGGAGGGATGCAAAAAGCGCCCTCCGTAGGATAAAAAGGCGCCCGCGGCGCCTTTTTACTATATCCTTCCCCTGTACCCTCAGCTGACAAGGATAAGCGCAACCTTTATAAATGCTTAGCTCTATGAACACGATTCATTGAAAAAGAGGCGCGAGAATAAAACTTCGCCGGTTCGTCAAAATTGATAGCGCTTTGACTGAATATAAAGTTATGAGTGAAACGGTCAGTTATCCAGCTTCAGCCCAACAATTCCGAAAGTGACGCCAACTACAAACAGCATGACCTCGCCGATGCCGCCCAGATGGCTCATGGGATCGACCAGGATAAAGCCTCCGATAAGTATGAACATAATTCCAAAAAGTATAAATTTTAGACCTTTCATTAAAGATACTCCTTTACATGTTGATTCGGGATGGGAATCTTATTACCCATAAATAAGCAGATGCGGGTTCATTTGACAGGCCGCACCGGCTATCATTATGTTAGATGGCTTAAGTTACGTTATTCCACGAAAAACAGCAGGCATTTGTTAAGCGCCGCTGCCTTTTTATAAAATTCCTTTAAATTCCTGAAATTCTCCCACACATAATCAAACACCTCTTCCTCTGTGTCCTCTGTAGCGTCTGATACGAGATATACATCCTCATCCCTCATGCCTTTGAAATCGAATCTTTCCCTGAAAGCTTCCCTGCTGACGCCGCCTATCGCTTCAGCAATCTCCTTTACTTCATCCTCTGTAATATATGTAGCAGGGGCGTAGCCTATCTCCTCCTCGCTTACCTCCCTGCCAACCACCACCCTTGCGAGCGCTTGCGAGTCGTCGACCCCTTTAGTAAGGACATAGTCCATGGCATGCCATGCCTTCTCAATGGAGAGCATATTCCCTTCGCCATCGTAATCGTCGTCGTCATCTCCAAAAAAGATAGCCTCCGACGCCTCCAGCTCGCCGTTAAGAATGCTGTCTACCTTTTCTCTGTCAATCATGCAATAGGTACCCATCATGCTCATAATCAGCTTTTCTCCTTTTTTGTATGGATATTAAATTATATTTCAGCCTGTCCTTTAAGTCTATACTACTATACAATTTTCTTTAAACTTTTTTAAATATGCCATTAAACGCCGATCCCTACGCTCGGTATCTTCATTGCAGTTGTGCCGGATGCGCGTCTTATACGATTTGGCTTTGGGCACGTGAAAGCCAAAGCTGAACGAATTCGCGCAGGCGTGCTTTAGTACGGGTCCCAGTTTTATCGGTCAAAACCTTTTCCTAACATTAACTTGCTTAAATTCGCCTTTACTACTTGAAATCCGTTACAATAAGCGGTACATTAACCTTGAAGGGTACACATACCCTTCATTGAGGGTATGTCCCTAAAACACGTTCCAGAATAATTTGGAGGAAAGCAAAATGCAAATTGTCACAACGGGCGTTGCCGGCACGATGGAGTCATCCGACATTATCGTGAGAATCGAGCCGAACGATGGCGACGGCATTGACCTAGCGCTTGAAAGCGCGGTAATGCAGCAATTCGGCAAGCAGATAGAAAGGGTCATACGCGATACTCTATCGGAGTTGGGCGTGACCTCTGCCGTGGTTAACGCGGTGGACAAAGGAGCATTGGACTGCACGGTAGCTGCAAGGGTGTCTGCGGCCGCATACAGGGCGGCTAAAAGCACGGATTATGTATGGAATGGAGGCGCCGTCAGATGAGCAGGTTAAGACGCAGCATGTTATTTGTGCCTGGCAACAACCCAGGAATGATCAGAGACGCTCATATCTACGGATCGGACTGTATAATGTTCGACCTTGAGGACAGTGTTTCTATCAATGAGAAGGATGCGGCGCGCTTTCTGGTCTATAAGGCGTTAACGTCGCTGAGGTATGGCAAGAAGGAGCTTGTAGTCCGCATCAATTCGCTGGACGACTTTGGGATTGAAGACCTTGAAGCTATAGTGCGCGCCCGTCCGCATGTTATCAGGCTGCCTAAGACCGAAACCGCACAGGATGTAACCGACTGTGAAACCGAGATTGCACGCATTGAGCGCGAAGCCGGAATACCGGAGGGCACCACCGGCATGATGGCCGCTATCGAAGGCCCCAAGGGCGTTCTCAACGCGTATGAAATCGCCAGAAGTTCGAAGCGTCTCATCGGCATTGCGCTTGGCGCTGAGGATTATGTGACGTCCATGCGTACGGTGCGTTCCCCTGAAGGCATTGAACTGCTGTTTGCAAGGTCCATGCTTGTCAACGCCGCCCGCGCGGCAGGCATTGACGCCCTGGATACGGTATATTCGGACGTAAACAACGAAGAAGGTTTTGTCGCAGAGGCCCAACTTATAAAGAAGCTGGGGTTTGATGGCAAGAGCGTGATCAATCCCCGCCAGATCGCCCCGCTTCACGCCGTTTTCAGTCCGTCTGAAAAGGATATAGCAAAGGCGAAGGCTATTATGGAGGCTATCGCTGAGGCGGAGCTTAGAGGTTCCGGCGTTGCCAGCTTGAACGGAAAGATGATTGATAAGCCCGTGGTTGAGCGTGCGCGCTATATGCTGGAACGTGCGCAGGCGCTTAACATTCCCATTGAGGAGGTCTGACATGCAGCAGTTTGAATTTGATAAAATCCCCCATATAGGCGAAATCCATGCCGTACATGGCGCTTACGATCTTAACGCGCCGATACAGAAGGACACCTTGACGCTTACAGAGCGCCAGTTTAAAAACAACAAAGTTATTTTCAGCCTTCAAAAGGCTATAGAGCAGGTTGGCCTTAAATCCGGAATGACAATTTCATTCCATCACCACTTCAGAAATGGAGACCATGTTGTAAATATGGTTATGGACACCATAGCGCGCATGGGGATACGCGACCTCACCGTTGCCGCCAGCTCTCTTACAGATATACACTCGCCGCTTATAAACCACATCAAAAATGGCGTAATCAAGCATATAGAAACCAGCGGCCTGCGCGGCGAACTGGCGGAGGCAATATCGCACGGGGCAATGGACTTTCCCATTGTGTTCCGCTCCCATGGCGGAAGGGCCGCGGCGATAGAGACCGGAGAGCTTCATATTGACGTGGCCTTCCTAGGCGCGCCCTCGTGCGACCCATACGGCAACGCCAACGGGTATAACCGTGACAACGCCGAAGGTTCCTGCTGCGGAAGCCTTGGCTACGCAAAGCTTGACGCGATATTCGCGGATAAGACTATCATCATAACGGATAATATAGCTCCATTCCCAAACGCGCCTTTTGGAATACCCGAATCCCAGGTAGACTATATCGTAAAGGTGGACAGCGTAGGCGATCCTAAGGGAATAATGAGCGGCGCTACGCGCTATACCAAGAACCCAAAGGAGCTTCTCATAGCAAAGATGGCCGCAAACGTAATAGAGCACAGC
>CAYSKA010000103.1:4848-5780 GCA_964431505.1 uncultured Oscillospiraceae bacterium | reverse complement strand
CAGAAAGTTGTAGGGGAAAGGCCTCTTTTAGAGCTGAAACCTTATAAAAATAAGAGAAGGTTTAAAAGTTATAAAAAATACCAAAGTTAAAGGTTTAGTTTATTTAATGAGGTATTTAAAATTTCAAAATAAAGATATAAATACAACTGATATTAGTTATTTTATATCTCCTCTTATAAATTCTTTAGGAAGAATTGGGATTTCTAAATTAGGAGCAGATTTTTTTATGAAAGATGATGAATTTGAAATATATAACATCATAGAAGAAATGAAAAAAGCTAATAAACTTAGAAGAGAATTGGAAAAGACGATGGCTGAATGCCCGAAAGAGCAGGTCAGTGAGGTAAAAGCTGAAGATACAGCTACCGTCACAGAACCCACCGCAGCGGAACCCGCTGAATCGACTGAACCTATTGTCACAGAGCCTGACCAGGCTCAGGCCGACATGGCCGAATCCTCGTTCGCCGAAGCGTTTGAGAAAACTCTTGTACGCATAAGAAACGGACAGTTAATCAAGGGTTCCGTGGTTCAGATCGTTGACGGCGAGGTCTGTGTGAATATAGGTTACAAGTCAGACGGGTTCATTCCTCGAAGCGAATTTTCCCATGACGATACCGTGGATCCGGCGGAAACGCTAAAGATTGGCGACGTCATAGAGGTTGAGGTGCTCAAGGTGAACGATGGAGAGGGCAATGTACTTCTTTCTCGTAAAAACGTTGAGAACAAGAGGCTTTGGGATAGGCTTATGCAGGATCCTGAGGCTGAGAGCAAGATCTATGACGGTATAGGAAAAGAAGTTGTCAAGGGCGGGCTTATAGCCACCATCGACGGCGTTAGGGCGTTTGTTCCTGCATCGCACCTTTCAACTAAATATGTTGAAAGCATACAGGATTTTGTTAAAAAGCCCCTTAAGCTGAAGATAATTGAGATTG
>CAYSKA010000103.1:0-4838 GCA_964431505.1 uncultured Oscillospiraceae bacterium | reverse complement strand
TAGTCGCATCCCATAAGCAGGTGCTGATGGAGGAAGCGGAGCAGGCGAAGAAGGAAAAGTTTGAAACCCTCAAGGCTGGTATGAAGGTAACGGGTACTGTACGCAGGCTTACAAACTATGGAGCCTTTGTGGATATCGGCGGGATAGACGGCCTTATACACGTTACGGATGTAGCATGGGGACGGGTTAAAAACCCATCGGACGTGCTTCATGCCGGACAAGAAGTGGAACTGCTGGTGCTTAACGTTGATCCGCAAAAGGGACGTATTTCCCTAGGGTATAAGCAGCTTCAACCAAAACCGTGGACAATGGCAGCTGAAAAGTATCCGGTAGGCAGCATTGTCGAAGGCAAGGTAGTACGCATAGTGGATTTCGGAGCGTTTGTAGCCCTTGAGCCTACTATTGACGGACTTATACATATATCCCAGGTTGGCGCAAGGCGCGTACAGAAGGTTGAGGATGAGCTGAACGTAGGTGATATGGTTCGCTGCAAGGTTCTTGAGGTCAATCCTGAGGCTAAGCGCATAAGCCTGAGCCGCCGCGACGTAATACTTGAGGAAAACCCTGAATTGGTAACTGAGCTGGCAAAAGAGCGTGAAGAGCGGGCCAAGATGGCACGTGAAAGGGCTGACAGAAGGGCTCAGATAGAGCAGCAAAAACAGCAGCAGCCCGCCTCTGCCCCGCGTGAGCGTACCGCTCCAGAGCATAGGGAACGCCGTGAACGCCCGTCAAGCGAGCCGAGAAACAATGAGCAGAGGTCCGATCGTGAGCGCCGTCCGCGCCGCGAGGACGCGGATTACGAACTTCCGCCGGTAGAACAGGCCACAACCTCGCTTGCATCCCTGTTTTCAGGTTTTGACGCTGGAGAAGATGAGTAATCTTTAAAGTAGAATTTGGTTAATAAAAAAGAGCCGGTCATTAGATGTGGCGGCATAGGGAAGATTGGCGGATAGCTGCGGCTTACCGCCAATCTTTGTTTTGTGGGGTTTGGAACAACGCCCCGACCAAGTGAGCTTGCCTTCCTACTTGATTTACAGCAGGAAAGGGTTATGATATACTGAACATAGGAAATCATTTTTGCGTTTAAAGTAAAAAAGCAGAACGGGCAAAATAATTATTTGGAGGTGTCAGCGTCATGGATAATGAACTGAAAATCAAAATGTACTCATTTACAGTGGATTGTACAGACCCTTATGAATTAGCAAAATTCTATTCTGAGTTGCTCAAGTGGGAAATACAATTTCACAACGAAGAGTGGGCATGCGTAGGCGTTCCAGGAACAAAGCAGGGGACATATCCTGGTATCCTGTTTCAACGAAATTCTGAGTATAAACCGCCTGTGTGGCCGGAAAAGCCTGAAGCGCAGCAGCAAATGGCACATATGGACTTCGCCGTTAACGATTTAGAAAAAGCAGTCCAATATGCAATCCATTGTGGAGCAACAATCGCAGAGGAGCAATTTTCCGATAATTGGAGGGTTATGATCGACCCGGCCGGACACCCTTTTTGCTTATGTCAGATGAAATCAATTATTGAGAGCCCCCATTTTTCATTGTTATAAAAATTTATAAAGCTTGAGAGAATTTTGATAAGTGAATAAAGCCCCCAACGCGTCAACTGCGGTGCCTGGGGGTTTCGTATATCTTTTTCTACAGCTTCCCTACGAAGCCCGCCTTTTCCGGCCCTTTTTTACTTTATAGTAAAGACCCGTTATAATATAACCAAAAGCGAAAGACTAGACGTCTGCATATAATGTTAAATGAAAAAAAGGCGGCTAAGCCGCCTTTTAAGAACATGCTATAGACTCTTATTCCACAGTTTCAACCTTGCTTACGCTCAATTTGACCGTTTCACCGTTTATTGTCCATTCTCTGGAGTAGTCCCCGCCTACATGCCTTACAAATCCATTTGCAAGGGTATCATCGGCTATTTCAGTTCCAAAGCTCTCGACTATGCTATCTATACGCTCGTTGCCCTCATAGCCTACAACAATGTTGTCCGTTACCTCAAATCCAGCTTCCTTACGCATTGTTTGTATTTTGGATACTAGTTCGCGCACAAACCCTTCGTCTATCAATTCAGGTGTAAGCGTGGTATCCAGTACTACGGCGAGATTGCCTTCAGCTTCGGTTACGAAGCCCTCGCGCTTTTGTATTTCTACGAGCACATCTTCAGGGGAGAGGAGGACGGTCTGACCATCCACTTCGAATTCATAATTCCTATTGCTCTTATGCGCCTGTACTATGATATCCCCTATTCCTTCTTCCTCCTGAAGGTATGCGCTTATCCTTTTCAAGAGCTTGCCATAGCGCGGTCCCAGCGTTTTAAGCTGCGGCTTTACTTTGTAAGATGAGAAACCGGAGGCATCTTCAATATAGGAAACCTTTTTTACATTAAGTTCCGAAGCTATAATATCCGTGTACGACTGTGGCATATCCGTACCCTGAACAAACATGCCGCCTATTGGCTGCCTGTTCTTTATATTAGCGCTGTTGCGCGCGCTTCTGCCCAGCACAACGATATCTAACACCCTGCCCATATTGCTTTCAAGCTCTGGATCTGTCATACTCCTGTCGCATTTAGGGTAATCGCAGAGATGTACGCTTTCAGGAGCGTTAGCGTCAATGGAGCGCACAAGGTTCTGATACATCTCCTCGGATATAAATGGAACAAACGGAGCTATAAGCCTGCAAAGCGTTTCGAGGACCGTGTATAAGGTCATGTAAGCCGCTTCTTTATCTCGCGTCATCTCCTTGCCCCAATAGCGCTCACGGCATCTTCTCACATACCAGTTGGAAAGCTCATCAACAAACTTTATCAGCTCACGTCCGGCCTCGGTTATTCTAAGGTTGTCAAGCTGACCGTCAACCAGTTCAACGGTTGTGTTCAGCCTTGAGAGGATCCATCGATCCATAGCTGAGAGGTTATCCCTGTTGAGCCTGTGCTTAGTTGGATCAAATCCATCGATTTCCGCATAAAGGATATAAAAGGCGTATGTGTTCCACAGGGTTCCCATAAACTTCCGCTGGTATTCGCTGACAGCTTCAGCGCTGAACGAGCTGGGCAGCCAGGGGCTCGAGCCGGTATAAAAATACCATCTTGCGGCGTCCGCTCCCTGCTTATCAAGCACATCCCAAGGATCTACCACATTTCCCTTGTGCTTGCTCATCTTTATGCCATCCTTATCGTTGACAAGCCCGAGGACTATGCAGTTAAGGAATGATGGGCTGTCAAACAGGCAGGCAGAGATAGCCAGCAGGTTATAGAACCATCCGCGCGTCTGGTCGATGGCCTCGCTTATATAATCGGCAGGGAAACGCCTGTGGAACTCTTCTGCGTTTTCAAATGGGTAGTGCCACTGGGCAAAGGGCATGGATCCGGAATCAAACCAACAGTCTATAACCACGGGCTCACGGCGCATGGGTTTGCCGCATTCAGGGCATGGGAATATTATTGGATCGAGGAAAGGCTTGTGAAGCTCTATATCCTCAGGAACGTCCGGATTAAGCTGTGAAAGCTCCTTACGGCTTCCGACAACGTGTATATGGCCGCATTCGCACATCCATACCGGAAGAGGCGTTCCCCAATAACGCTCGCGGGATATACACCAATCTATAACGTTTTCCAGGAAATTGCCCATCCGCCCTTCTTTTATAGTGGCCGGTATCCAGTTTACCCTTTTGTTATATTCTATAAGCCTATCCTTAATGGCCGTCATCTTTATGAACCAGCTCTCACGGGCATAATAGATGAGCGGCGTATCACAGCGCCAGCAATACGGGTAGCTGTGCTCGAATTCCAGCTTTTTGAACAGTTTTCCGCTTATTCTTAGATCTTTTATTATCTGCTTATCAGCTTCCTTCACGAACATCCCGTCCCAGGGCGTCCCCCCTGTCATTATTCCAGAGGTGCTGACAAGCTGGACAAATGGAAGGTCCCATTCACGTCCGACCTTGGCGTCCTGCTCACCGAATGCGGGGGCGATATGGACTATGCCGGAGCCTGAATCCAGGGTTACGTAATCGTCGGCTACTACTCTGAAGCCGCTCTTATTTTTTAGGTTTACCGGAAAGTCAAAAAGCGGTTCATACTCAAGCCCAATAAGATCCGTACCCTTATAGTGCTCAATTACCTTAGCCTCTTCACCAATTACCGCTCCAACGAGCGCCTTGGCAAGTATCAGGTTTTTACCCTCGTATTCAACTTTTACATAGTCAAAGTCCCTGTTTACGCACAGCGCCACGTTGCTTGGGAGCGTCCACGGGGTCGTGGTCCACGCAAGCAGGCTCGCGTTTTGCCCTATTACGGGGAACGTTACAAATATTGAGGTGTCTTTAACGGTTTTATAACCCTGAGCAACCTCATGGGATGAAAGCGCCGTGCCGCAGCGGGGGCAGTAGGGCACGATCTTGTGGCCCTGGTAAAGCAGGCCCTTTTCGTGGATTTTTTTAAGGCTCCACCATTCGGATTCGATATAGTCGTCATGATAGGTGACATAGGGGTGCTCCATATCGCACCAATAGCCCACCCGGTCGGACATTTCCTCCCACTCGTGCTGGTACTTCCACACGGACTTTTTGCACTCGCCAATAAAGGGCTCGATGCCGTAAGCCTCGATCTGCGGCTTGCCGTCCAGGCCCAGGAGCTTTTCCACCTCTAAGTCCACCGGCAGGCCATGGGTATCCCAGCCAGCCTTGCGCAGGACGCTCTTGCCCTTCATGCTTTGAAACCGGGGGATTAGATCCTTGATGGCCCGGGTCTCGATATGGCCGATATGGGGCCGACCGTTGGCTGTGGGGGGGCCGTCGAAGAAGGTAAAGCTCTCCTTGGCGCCGTCC
>CAYSKA010000102.1:0-5882 GCA_964431505.1 uncultured Oscillospiraceae bacterium | reverse complement strand
ATGCCTATGAATAAATTTAGCAATTCATCCACGGATGGCTTAAATAAATTACTTTGGTTACAATATTCGAGCCAAATTTCAGGGTTCATAATTATTTAACCATTAAAAAACCTTGCAAAATGGTATAAGATGGACTAGACTATTTATATATATCATTTTGTATCAAGGAGATGACAGCTTGATGACGCCGCCCCGTAAAAAGCGTCTAACCTTTATATTGACGGTAATGTTCGCCGCTGTCAGTCTTATTTGCGTTGTCTTGATAATCATTTCGTCACAGCTAGCTGCAATGGACAAGCTAAGCGCTGAATACGAGGCGCTTCAGGAGGAGTACAACGATGAAAAGCGGGAGAAGCAGCAGCTTGAGTTTATGCTTGACTATGTAAAGAGCAACGATTACCTGATTCAATATGCTAGAGAACGCTTTGGCTTCGTGCTGCCGGATGATATAATAATCGATATTGAGGAATAGTGATAAATTTGGTTATAAAGGCCGCTATTGTTGATATAGGCAGCAATTCGTTGCGCTATATGGAGGGCGTTTGCGATAAAGGCGCTGTGAGCTCGGATATAAAGCTGCTTGTGACAACGAGGCTTGCCGAGGGGCTCATCAGTACCGGAAGGCTTAAGCATGAGAATATGTTAAACAGCATAGAGGTTTTGTCTGAATTTAAAGACAGGGCTTCTAAAAATGGGCTGCAGGTTTATGCATACGCTACAAGCGCGGTACGCGATGCTGAAAACGGCCGCGAGTTTATCGATTTGGCGCGGAATTCTACGGGGATAGACATTGATCTGCTATCAGGCGGGAGGGAAGCTGAATACTCGTATATAGGAGCAGCCGGCGGCCGCGGGGGCCTTATAGATATTGGCGGGGGATCGTTCCAGATTGCTTCGGGGACATACAGGGCGTCGTATCCTATGGGATGCGTTCGGGCAAAGGACTTTGTCCTTGCTAAAACAGCGGACCGCAGCTTTTTGACGCAACGAAGAGCCTTGGAGCTAAAGCTTTACGAGCTTGCAGGCCGTCCATCGCAAAAGATGGACACATGGACCGGAGTTGGGGGCAGCATAACTACGATCGGCGCGCTGAGCGCCGGCCTAACGGAATACGACAGCAATATAGTAAACGATACCGTTCTAACAAAAGAAGGCGTTGAAGCAATGATATCCGGCCTTGAAGCAATGGGAGAATGCCGGGCGGCGCATCCGCTGTTGGCACAAAGGCACGACGTCATCCTTTATGGAGCTGTAATTCTGGCATTTCTGATCGATCTATTGGATATAAACAGCATAAACGTCAGCGACCGGGATGGCATGGAGGGCTATCTCATGGCCTTATCCGCGAGGTCTACCTGACGCATGGCTTCACGCATCAACAGCTTCCATGTAGCCTGAGACGCTATGGCTCCACTTCCGCATCCATGATCTGAATTAAAACGTCTCACATTGTATTCGGTCTGTTTGGAAAATGTGCCGGTGATCCCGTCTCCTGCATAGCCGCATAACCTGAGCGCATCCTGCAAAAGCAATACATGCACTCCCCGCATCCCGCTATTGAGCGACGGATACCCATATATCTGCGCTGTGGATATGTTGAGCGCAGCCTCAATCCA
Organism: uncultured Oscillospiraceae bacterium; assembly: GCA_964431505.1. Classification (GTDB taxonomy): domain Bacteria; phylum Bacillota; class Clostridia; order Christensenellales; family CAG-138; genus UMGS946. Next base: position 4,266 of record CAYSKA010000102.1, on the reverse strand, counting down.
TGAAGGCGCTATATAAGGGGGTTCTATACGGTCAAAGTCCTTCATTTTAAGACATATGGAATAGAGTTCACCGAGCTCGTTTTTGTCCATACCTCCGCCCATAATTATTGAAAGCCCCGCGTAATGAGGCGAGTGCGGCGCGCGCAGGCCGCTCTCAACCCTTCTGAACGCGAGATATGCGGGTATGGGCGCTCCCCAGATATGGCAGCAGGCATCATAAGCCTCAAGAAGCCTCCTGTCAGTCCATGCAAGATTTGTGCGTGCGCTTCGGACAAACGTCCGGAGGCGTACGTTTGCATATTTGAGAAAAGGGAGAGGGGAGTCGTCCTCATTCAGACAAATGAAGTCGTTCCGCCTGTGGTCATAGATAAGCAAAGAAGTCATGCTATATATTATGGCGGGCCAACCCCTGGCGTGAGGGGAACGGTCAAATATAAATTATGAGCCCTGGCAAGCAAAAATTAAAAGCAAAGATGGATTGCTATTTAGCGAATAGTATGTTATGCCAAGGCGCCTAGGACCGATACGGCATAGACGTATTATACTGCGCTTTCATCGCCGCAAGACACTTGATGCTCGGTTATCTTTTGAAGCTTTCTGCGCATCTGGCGGGTACGTACGCCTACAAGCGTGTCAAGATCCTTATTTACCTGTTCAATACGCTCCTGAGCCGTATTAAGACCGTCTGCAAAGCGTTCAAACTCCGTTTTAACCTCGCTGAGCACCTCCCACACCTCGCCTCCGCGCTTATGGATAATATAGCTTCTGAATCCCATCTGCATGCTGTTTAACAGCGCGGCCATAGTGCTGGGACCCGCTATGCATACATTGAACTCACGCCTGAGCGTTTCAATAAGGCCAAGCTTTACGGATTCGGCGTACAGGCCTTCGGTTGGCAGGAACATAACGGCGAAGCTGGTGGTCTTAGGAGGGTCGATGTACTTTGTGCATATATCCTTAGCCGACACCTTCAGAGCTTGGCAAAGGGCGGCGCCAGAGGTTTTTACAAGCGCCGGATCAGCGCTTTCATACGCGTCCATCAATTTTTGATAGGCTTCAACAGGAAATTTCGAATCAACAGGCAGATATACCGTATCGCCGTTATCGCCAGGAAGCTTTATGGCAAATTCAACCTTGGTGTTCCTCTTTATAGCCACCTCGCGGTCAAATTGTTCGGGCGCCAGGATTTCTTCCAATATAGCCCCAAGCTGAATTTCTCCAAGGATACCCCTGGTCTTTACGTTGGACAGCACCCGTTTAAGGTCGCCTACGCCAACGGCCAGCGTCTGCATCTCTCCAAGGCCTTTATATACCTGCTCCAGCCGTTCGTTAACCAGCCTGAACGAGTTGGTCATCCGTTCGTCAAGGGTGCGCTGAAGCTTTTCATCGACCATACCTCTCATTTCATCAAGCCTGCGGTTGTTGTCCTCCTGCATTCCCACAAGATGCCTGGAAACAGTAGCGCGAATGTTGTCAAGCCGCTGCTCATTTTCCATTGAAAAGGTCTTAAGCCGTTCTTCAAGCTGCCTGAGTGATGTCTGGGTGTTTCGGTAGGTAGCTTCCTGTATTGAGGACAGCGCGCGCTCCATGTCGCCCAGTTTTTGAGCGGAAGCGTCGGCCGAAGCCCTCTGGTTTGACGAGAGAAGTTCGGAAAGAAGCCTAATGGAATCATTAAGCTCCCGCCGCATACCCTCCTGCCGTGAAGTCAAATCGCGGACAGCCTGTTCAAGCTGGGCAGTGGAACCCGACCTGTCAGCTGCGAACCGGTTCAGCCCGATGAGAACCAAAACGGAAACTATCAGTGCGGCGGCGGAAATGGCCGCTGTTATGTACAATGCTACTGAATCCAAGCTTCTCCTCCATGATGAATGATTTGCTATAATTCTACCACGGGTCTTACTTTAACGCAATTTGACGTGTTTTGGCATAATTTAATTCCAGAGAACACCGAACTGAAATGAAAGCGGGATCCAGGTTTGAAAAGCATTCGGACAATATCGCGCCTGACTTACTGCGGGGCGAGGCGGGTATAGGCATGAAATTATCTTGCGAATATGACTAAAAGACCGTCCAAACCCAATGTTTCAGAAGGCCTTTATCATCAACATTTTATATTGCAGGTGGGAAGATCACTTCGCAGCCAATTTAATGGCAAGCTGGGCTTTTCTTCGGTCGGCAGCGTTTCTGTGCAGCACGCCTTTATTGACGGCCTTATCCACGATGCTGACGGCGCTAAGATAACAAGCGTTAACGGCCTTTTCATCGCCTTGTGTCAAAGCGCTGTCAAACTTCTTGATTGCGGTCTTGACGCTGGACATAATCATGCGATTGCGAAGGTTTTTCTTCTGTGTAACGCCAATGCGCTTAATAGCGGACTTATGGTTTGCCAAGTAATTCACCTCCCGAATAATTTTACAACGCAGTCCAAAATCTTGGATGCGAGACTCAAACAAACGGCATTATAACATGGGCAAAGCCCAGATGCAAGCGAAAACGCCGTTTTTTTTGTCTTATATTATCGTGATTCACGGCACATGCCCGTATAAGCTATAAAATTGGCATCAAAACGCCCCGCTATGGCAACACTAAATACCGAACTTCAGTAGGAAACAGGAGGTTACCTATGGCACGAAATATATATACAGACCTGGCAATGGAGGCAAGAGAGCTAAATCCAAGCATACCCGGCATTGAAGAGACAAATGAATCAAAGGGTGAGATAGGCGTTTCAAGAATACGGGTCATCGATGACCTGGCGGCACAGAAGCTTTCCAAAAAGAAGGGAATCTACGTAACACTTGATGCGCCCGAGCTTGTAAACAGGCCCCTTGACCTGTTTGAAGCGCTGAGCAAGGCTGTGGCAGAGGAGATAAATCAGCTTACGGGAGGCCTTAAGGATGAGGCCACGGTGCTGGTCGTGGGCTTGGGAAACCGTTTCATCACCCCGGACTCCCTTGGCCCGCGGGTAGCGGAACAGGTGTATGTAACACGGCACATTACCGAATATCTTCCGGACGCCTTTGACCATCCCATTCGATCGGTATGCGCAATAGCACCCGGCGTGCTGGGTGTGACGGGAGTGGAAACCCTGGAGATGATACGGGGCGTAGTTGAGCACATAAAACCTGACCTTGTAATTGCCATTGACTCGCTGGCGGCTAGGAGCTCAGAGCGCATCAGCACGGCGGTGCAGATCACCGATACAGGAATAAGTCCAGGGTCGGGGGTTGGAAACACCCGACTTGATATAAGCCCAGAGGCGCTAAACGTGCCTGTGCTTGCCATCGGGGTTCCGCTTGTAGTCTATGCCAGCACGGTGGTACAGGACGCGATTGAGCTGATGGCCGATGAAACGGGCATGCACAACGATGAGGAACGCCTTAAGAGCCTTGCTGAGAAGGTGATAAATGAAAAGCTAGGGCCTATGATTATGACTCCTAAGGATATTGACAGCGTCGTAGGAGATATGTCCAAGATAATTGCGGATGGAATAAACCTGGCCATACACGGCGCTAATTATGATGAAATACGTTCTCTGATAGCGTGATGCAGGACGGCAACCATTTATTATGGTTTCTGGGGCGTTTGCTTTCACGCTTATTCCTTTAGAGAACTTAAAAAAACATGCTTATTATTCGGGCGGCCGCATTTGGCCGCCCGTTCTGTTTTAATAGGCGTCCTTAGGGCGGCGCTCTTATTCTATTTGCGTATAAGGCGGAATTGAGATATAGTGTAGAATATGGACATCAAGTTTGAAAAGCATATACATCTTTCTCCAAGACTCGAAGCGATAGCGGATATGCTTTCGGGCGTTTATGAAGCGGCCGACGTTGGATGCGATCATGGAAGGTTGTCAGCAGCGCTTGTGCAAAGGGGGATTGTCCAGCGTGTAAAGGCAAGCGATATAAGCGAAGTATCGCTTAATAAGGCGCGCCGGCTGGCAAAGATATGCGGAGTTGCCAGCTGTATCCGGTTTGATGTGGCGGATGGCCTTGAGCTTCTCGGCCCTGGTGAAGCGGATGGAATAATTATGGCGGGCATGGGAGGCGAGCTGATCGCGAGGATGCTTGAAAAGGGCGATGCAGCGGCGCGCAGCGCAAAATGCCTTGTATTGCAGCCGATGCGCGGCGCAGAAGAACTGAGGCACTATCTTAATCAGAACAATTATGACATAATTCACGAGAGGCTTTTATTGTATTCGGGGCGGATCTATCAGATCATATGCGCGCATGATGGTACGCCCGCCATAATTATTCCATCCGCTTC
>CAYSKA010000101.1:0-5898 GCA_964431505.1 uncultured Oscillospiraceae bacterium | reverse complement strand
GCTCCACATGTCCCACAGGGCGTATCCCGCGTAACACACGGTGCCAATGAGCAGAAGGGAAATAACGAAGTTTATTATCCTGTCCGCAATCCGCGCCATGCCGTTTTAAGCCTCCCTTTCCGTACGCCAGCCTTTCCCATATCCCGCGGAGAAAGGCCCTGTTTGCCGCTTAAACCGCTTAATACGCCGATACGCGGCGGCGGCGGGCTATGAACGCTACAGCGCCAATCGCTGCCGCGCCAAAGATCAGTGCGTATGGCATTATGTCCATAAACAGTCCGGTGGGCGGTGTGAATGTCTTGTTGTTTACATAGGCTGCGTTTATGCCGCCATCCTCGATAGTACCGGTTATGGAGCGGTCTTCATTCGCCGTTTCACCGTTTATTGTCGTTGTGTATCCAAGGGCGTCGGCTTCAGCTACGCTGTAGGTTGCGCCCACGGGCAGGTTAAGAATTGTAAACGATTCGCCGTGCTTGAGGTAAATCGTAGCCTCAGTTCCCGCTGTGATAACCGTGGGGTTTGCGGGAGTGTAGGTGTTACCCACATAGCTTATAGCGTACTCACCGGTAGCGCCGCCTGTGATATCTACGATAAACTCAAAGTAATCGTTTACATTGGCCGCGTTGCCCGTTACGTGCTTTGATACGGTCAGGCTGGCAGTACCTGCCGCCGTATTGGGGAATGTGGGGCCATTGGCTTCTTTACTGCCCATTTCATTGTTGGTTACGATGCCGGTGATAGCCAGTTCGTTTGTCGGATAGCCGTTATCATCCAGCACCCAGGCTACATACACCGTTATGTCGAATACGGCGTTGCTGTATACGACGTTGGGGTTAGTTCCCTGAACCTCTGTCAGCCTAAAGTTATAATTGCCAGGAGCGGAGAAGGTGATTCCATCAAAAAGCGCTACAAAGCCCAGCTGCGCGGTCGCCGATGCTGTTCCAGCCGCTTCCGCAAGCGTCCTCCACTCGGCTGTGATTTCTACTGTTTTGTCTGCGAAATCAGCGCTGTTATACTGCGGTACGGCAGTAGGGTTGGTGCCGGCCTGATCAGCGTTAACATACTCAAGCAAAAAGTTGAATACCTCGGTGTCATTGAGCTGGTGTATAGACGCCGCGGTCCAGGTTTTTGTCACGTTTTGGTTAGCAGCGCCCAGGGTGTCCGTGCCGATCCCACGGGGGGTTGGTGCGACCGGTGCGGTTGCCATGGCGGTTGCCGTCATGCACAGCAGCATCAGGGCTGCCATCACGATCGAGAATAATCTCTTCGTCCGTTTCATCTTGTTATTTTCCTCCAAAATAATTTTTTATCCATAAGGATTGCTTACGCAACTCTATAGATCGGTTCATATTCTTCGGCGGCGCAGGACCGTGATAACCTTTCCCGCAAGCTCGTCCGCAGGTATCGCGCCGAAGGTGCGGCTGTCAATGCCGCCATCCCTGCTGTCGGCAAGGATGAAGTATTCGCTGGGTCCAAGTGTCAGCGGAAATGCGCAGCCCCCTGGTACCGGATAGGTGTAGGCGGCGTTCATATCCGCCTGTACATATCCATTTATTACAAGCTGGCCGTCCTCGGTAATCAGCACAACCTCCCCTGGAAGCGCCGCTATACGCCCGATATGCGTATGCCCGCCAGACTTATACGCCACTACGTCGCCCGCAGCGTAGGTTCCCTGAAGCCTGTAATATAGAAGCAGGTCGCCCTCATGCAGGGCAGGGGACATCATATCGCTTTTATATATCATAAGGCCCAGTACATAGCTCAGCGCCAGCGCCAGTATCAGCGCGGTTACCACGAGCTTGCGCAGCGCACCCAGCCATATGCGGCGCTCGACCACCCGCTTGAGCCTTGTTTCGATTACGCGCCTTGTCGGGGTATCCGGCCGCATAAGCTCACCCATGGCTTTCATCCCCATTGCCGCCGGACTTAAGGCTGTCGCGGTACTGTTTAATAATTTCTTCGCGGTCTTGAAGCAATGCGCGGTATTTAAGCTCCTGTGCTTGGTACAGTCCGGCGTACATTTCGTCAAGCCGGCGAAGCTTAGCCCAAACATCCCTTTCGTCTGCCCCAAACAGCGCTTTTTTAAATCTAAGCAGTTTCAGCGCCTGCGCTATGCCCTCAAGGCAGGTTATCTCACGCGTACGGGGCGCGTCCGCCCTTTTTGCCTCCTTTTTTTGGGAGGGCTGTTTATGCTTATCCCCAGAATTCGTCATTGCCGCTTCCACGCCTCCTTCGCCTTGCGCGCAGGATAAGGAACACCGCTGCGCCGACGACAACCACGGCGGCAAGTATTGCATAGGGAACGATATCCATGTTAATGCCTGTCGGCGGCGCGCTGGGCAATTCGTTTACGAACTGCGCCGACAGCGTCGACCCGTCCGCCGGAGTGTTGAGCGTTACGGTCTTTCCCTGTGTGGTGTTTCCGCCCACGGTGACGCTTGCAGTATAGTTAAATGCCCCGCCGCTTTCCGTTTCCACGATGCGGATCTCGGTTTCGGTCGGAAGGTTCGCAATTACAGCGGACTCGCCGTGTTTAAGCGTTATTGAGGCGCTGCCGCTGCTGCTGAACGTAATGCTTTGCGCATGCGCCTGCGCGCAGCCGTCCGTTCCCGTATAGGTTACGTTAAATGCCTGCCCCGCCAGCGTACGCGCGGTGAGGGTGAAGGTAAAGTGTTCGTCCGCGTTGGCCGCGCTCCCTTTGACCGCCTTGCTGATGGAGAGGTTCGAAAACACAATCCTGGGGTTTGATATCTCCAACCGGCAGAGGTAATATATGTTCTGTGTAACCGTCCTGTAGTCAAAGCCGCCGTCAGACGGATTTATATGGTAATATTGCTGGTAGTTGTCGCCGCTAAACGGCGTTACCGTGGTTTCATACGTTATGCCGTCCTTCGTATAGCGGACGGTGACCCTGTCGCGAACCTCGGTAATGTATTGATAGTTGCTCCCACCTAAGTACTCCTCCAGCTTGGCCTTAAAATCGCCGTAGGAAACTCCTGGCCTGCCATGCTGGCTTATGGCGAACGCTACGGGCGTATTTGGCAACGACCTGTCGTACAGCTCCACTACATACACCGGCGGCTCGTCCCTAAGCACGCCGTCGATATGATATTTGGGCGCGTAGTTTTCGCGCTTTAAGACATAGCCTATGAAGTTCTCACGCTCCTCGCCGTTTACCGGCGATCTTCCGAATATGCCCGCAAGGCCGTCCCTGCCCTCCTGGTCTATAGCCGGCCAGAGCACGTTTGTGTAAAGGTTGTCCGCCCCGTCCTTGCGGTCCGTATAACCCTGCATATAGGAGGCATCGCTGTCTATTGAAAAGTAAACATATCCGGTACGGAAATCGATATGGGGCGTTGTTCTTGCCAGCACATCCTTTAAGTTGACATTTACTGTGATATATGGGGTGTCGTTGCCCGCCGGCCCGAACTCAGCCATGCTGAAATCTTGATTTATGTTTTCGGGAACCGCATTGCTGTAGCGCAGGTAAACCATCGCCTCTATGGTGGTTTCCCTGATATAGACCGTGTGTGTTTCTGTACTATTCCTGTTATTGTAGCGGTAAGTATGTGTAAGCGTTACACTGCCCACACCCGTGCCGCATATTTTAATCTCGCGCTCGTTTCCCGCGCTAAATACCACGCTGCCCCCGTTTGATGATTCTTGGGTCCAGCGGTGATTGGAACCAGAGGATCCGCTAATAGTCATGATCTCCATCAAATCTATGGAATACGTGCCTTTTTCATCAAAAATCTCTCCCTTATTAGTCCGTATCGGATAAAGGGTGCAGGGTTTGTGAGGTTTCGGGCAATTCCTCAGGGGCATCTGAAGCTTCGGGGAGGGCCACAGGGCTTTCCTCTGCAAAGGAAGCCGCATTATCCTCGGCCCCAGGAAGATCCCGCTGGTCTCCCGTAAAAGCGGCCTGTCCAATGCTGACAGATATAAATACCGTCGCTATAGCCAATAGCAACGCAAATAGCCGTTTCCTCGTTTTGGTCAACATAAAATCCTCCTTTTATTCCGCTGCGCCGTATAGCGATTATAGCTATACACGTCTCCCTTAAGCTTGATATATTATACTTTGCCCGCTGAGTTTCGAGTGGCCAAGCGCGTTTCATCAAGCAAATTCCCATATTTATATCTTGTATACCATTTATGCGTCCCTTTTGCTAACAAAAACATATTAATATATATACCTTCATTAGTCAACAAAAATAATTTATAAATTAACAGCGGTTTATATTGTGCTTAATGCAGTTTTTCGCTGAATTTCTTTAAAAAAGCAATGGTGGAAATCAAATACCGTCAATTATTTCATTGTATTTCCAGCCAATTTTGTTTTTATTACCAAGCACCACCTCCTAAACGCTCTATATTCATATTGCGGTATTATTTACAATTACTGGTAATTGTAATGATTCCAATAAATATAAAGATAACGGCCAGCCCAGCCAAATTTATGCGGCAAATTATTCCATATAAATGACGCATGGCTTCCTTATCCACAACTTGCGGCTAAACGCGCAGTTAAGCTATCAGATAGTAGTTACTATACAGGAGCATGCAGGATTAGTCGGTTCTGTTTTTGATACAGCATGAGATTTATTTCCATTTATTTGTATACCGCTCTAATTTGGCCCAAGCGGCTGCAATGGGTTATAATGCAGCGTTTCGCTTCTAAAGCAGACCTTTTTGATCAAATATTGATAGGATTGCCAAATTTACTTGATTAACCGCGTGGGTGCAGAAATGAAAATATAACTCCCCTACCCGTCCAACTCAGATTTATTTTTCCGTAAGCTGTTCACAAGCGCTGATTATTATGCTATAATACAATTAACCAAATGGTTAATTGTATGTAGCAGAGGTAATGGAGTGGGGCTTCAAAATACGCTTAGGGCATTGGCGGACCCGACGCGGCGTGAAATACTTAACCGCCTAAAAAGGGGAAGGCTTTCGGCAGGCGATATAGCCGAAGGCTTCGATATAACCGCGGCGGCCGTATCCAAGCACCTGTCGGTTTTGAAGGGGGCTGGACTTATACGCGACAAACGCGAAGGGAAGTTCATCTATTATGAGCTTAACGCATCGGTGCTGGAGGAAACACTGTTATGGATAAAGGATTTGAAGGGGGGCTGAAACATGAAAGGAAGTTATAAGGCGGTTTTGGGCATTGTTGTTGTGTCATTTCTGATTGTTGGGGTTTTTCTGGCGTTTATGCCTGATAGGGTTCCAATGCACTATAACGCTTCGGGCGAGATAGACCGCATGGGGAGCAAGTACGAATACCTGCTGTTTCCCCTGGTTACAGCGGTATTAGCCGGCTTCTTTGTGATTCTGGCCAAATATCAGGCCAGGAAGGGCGAAAGCGGAACGGAAAAGGCGGCAATCGTTTCCGGCATTGCCGTGACTGTGTTTTTTATCGCGCTTGAGGTATATATGCTGTGGAAAGCGGCCGTATATTCCCCAGACTCCGGCGGTCAGATTCCAGAACTCCTTCGGTTAACGGCATTTGGCATGGGCGCGCTTTTTATTATCATAGGGAACATAATGCCTAAAGCAAGCCGCAATTCTATATTTGGCCTGCGTACAGGCTGGAGCATGAAAAACGATGACGTATGGCAGCGGTGCCAGCGCTTCGGCGGACGTTCAGCCATTGCGTGCGGGATCATGATGATCATATGCGGCATTGCGTTCAGCGGGCTGGTTGCAGCGTGCGTGCTTGTCGGACTGACCGCTGCCATGCTGGTCGCCGACGTTGCCGTCTCCTATCGTATTTATAAAAGATGGCAGAGAGAGGCAGGCTCGGGCAAATGACGTTATGGCTATGCCAGCGCGTAATCTGGCCGCGCATGTCGCCCAAAATTACGAATTTGATATTTGCCTCCGGCGGCTTAG
>CAYSKA010000100.1:0-6018 GCA_964431505.1 uncultured Oscillospiraceae bacterium | reverse complement strand
AAAAAGTGAGACAATATGGTAATATATACCAATAAGTTGAGTTATAGGCCATCAAGTATTCGTTAAATTAAAAGTTAAGCGGGATTCTGTGGAGCGTTTATCGAATCCGATAGCGGTACCGGTTCCGTCATAACGACTCAGACTATATACAAAACGGCGTTTAGGCCTTTAAGGCTGATAAGCGAATCATCTCATTTGGCAGGATTGAGATGATTCAAAGCGCCGCAGATTATTATTTTCAGGTATCTTAGCGGCAAGGGGCGGTCGCCCCTGCTTTACGGTATGTTTAATACTATCTTAGGATATGTAACAGTAGGAGGTATTATGGCCACTGATTCGGCGGCGAAACGGTTGTACGAAGCGGAAAACAGGGATAACTATGGAAAAACGGCCAGATATGGCGGCGGCATTAGTATAGATTGCTACAGCAAGAAGCAGATGAAGAACATATTCCCCAAGGGGAACTTCCATGTTGTAGGGGAGTATGCTCATGGCGGGAAGCGCGGCGATGAAAAGGATGCGGAGGATTACGCAGTTCTTAGGTACAAGGACCGCCAGTTTGCGCTGAAAGAAAAGGGTAAGCACAGCGGTCTCCTATACTCAAGGAGCGGATATGTGGCCTGTAAAGGACTGCCCAACAGCTTTGTTGCGCTGCTTAAAAACCGTCTCGCGCTGCTGCTGTTGTCGCTGATTTTGGCTGCCGCGCTGATCGCGGGCGGGGTGATTGTTTTCAGCAGCCTTGCAAGCGCGGGTACGGGAGGCCCGGGCGGGCTGGAGCTCGACAAGAACGCGGTTGAATGGGAGGGCGCCCTTCCTCCTTCTGAGGGCGGGAATTCAGGCCAAGAAGATGGAATCAGGATTCCAGGCTATAAAAGCATGGCCATAGAGGCGAATTCGAGGGAAGTAAGCGTAAACCTGGTCAATCCGGAGGGGAACCAATGCTACTTTGTAATTAGCATAGCCTTAAACGGCACGGACGAGGTGATATACGAGTCAAAGCTAATACCGCCAGGCAAAGGCCTGTACAAGATAACCCTGACAAGGCCGATGGCCCCAGGTACGTACGATGCGCAAATACGCTACGAGGCGTATGACCTGGCGTCCCAGTCAAGGCTCAACGGCGCGGTAGTCAACTTTACGCTCAACGCTGTTGTTGAATAAATAGGGCGTTTAATTTGGTGTTGTATAGATATTTAAGTAATGCACCGTTTAACAAGGTACATTGTCCCGCATCCCCCGTGCGGGACTGTATAAATTAAAAAAATTCTGGAGGAAAACGAAATGAAAAAGCTCATTTCAGCGCTCATAGCTATTGCTATGATAATGTCAATCGGGCTGCCTGCATTGGCAACCGAGCCTACGCCGGCACCCGAGGACAAAGGCCATACGCAGGTCATCGCGGTCGCGGATCCCGATTATATGATCGTGATCCCGCGCACCGTCAACTTCGGAGAGCTTAACCGCAATCAGCCCGAACAGAATCATGAGTTCTGGATCAGGCTTGACAACGCCGTTATCGATGACGGCGCGCTTATCACTGTAAATCTTGCACCTATGTCTGAGTCTGAGCGCGTAAATGTCATGAAAATGTATGACAAGGGCGGGGAGGGCCAGGTGCCTTTAGATTTCAGTCTCAGCAGCGAAGAGATGGGCAGCGTAGTACCGGGAGGCACTTACTGCACATTTGATATTGAGGATGTTGAGGAGATCACTGAGGAGATTGACGGCATCATTACGACTAAGCTTACGGCCATAAAGAACGGAACGGTTTCGTGTATTCCGGCCAACCTTCGTGCCGCGGGCTCCTACAGGGGCTGGATGACTTATGAAATAACCTATGAGTATGACGGCGTAACAACGGATCTTGAGATACCGGGCGATAATGTAACCATTGACTTCGGCGAGATTGATCCCCCTGTTACACCCACGGTTGAGCCCACAGTTCAGCCGTAAACAAACACACTGGTAAATACAATCCTGAAAGGAGCAGATAATTTATGAAATTTAAACGGCTTATAGCAATGCTCATGGTGTTTTCGTTGGTGGCTGCGTTTATGCCGGCATTAGCGTCGGCGGCGCCCATTCTGAATCCGGTTGCAGAGAACGTCACCATATCCTTCCATAAGAACACCCAAGACCCCGTTTCCAATATGCCGTCTCCGATAAGGGCGCAAGCAGGCTCGGAGGTAACGCTCCCTAACAACATCCCGCTTAGGGAGGACTGGGTATTTATAGCGTGGAATAATCAGGTGCAGGGCGCTAACTACCAGCCTGGCCAGACGATAACCATGCCTGACGGCAATATAACGCTGTACGCTATCTGGGAGCCGGATATGAACCACAATGATATTCCGGACGGCCAGGAAGCCCCCATCCACATCGACTGGAGATTGACCGGCGTCACCTACACGGACTTCAAATTCTATTTGCCCCCCGCAACGAGGAGCAACCAGGTACCCCTGCCCTGCTATGACGTGGCGTTTACGCTCGTGCCGTATGAGGGCTATGACCTGCCGGAGGAAATAACCATCGAAACGCTGGTAAACGGGAAAATGACCCCCCTTACTGAGGGAGAGGGCTACACCTATAACATAAAGACAGACGACAATACAGGCGACAAGACAGCCGATGTGGTAATGTTCAATGTAATAGCTGATCTGGCCATAACGGTAAACGGCGTTCCGACAGGTTATCGAAATGGACACACCGAGGTAATCGGACAGGCGGCGGTCGACTATATCGTAGTAATCCCGTATTCGGTTGACTTTGGCTCTATCAGCCGCGATGACGACGTGTTGGAGAGGGATTTCTGGATCAAGCTGGAGAGCGCCCTAATTGACTACGATGCGGTAATAAACGTTTCACTCGGCAATGTCGACCTAGAAACCAGGATCAATACCATGACGATGTACGATAAGGACGGCACTGGCGTAAGGGAACTAGGCTTCAATCTGCTTAACGGCGATGAAGCGCAGGTAGCTCCTGGCGATACCTATTGCACATTCAATTATGCTGACATCAGCGGCAATGCAGACCTTACCTCACGCAAGGACGGAACCGTTACGTGCGACACCGGCGAGCTGCGGGCGGCCGGCGCGTACAGGGGCTATATGATGTTTGAGGTAACTTATAACGGTACGAACGCGAATTCGCATATTGAAATAGATCCGGAAGCTATGCCGTAATTTGCAAACTTTTCAGCGCATGGGGGAGCGGCCGTTCCCCCATTATGATGTTGATATAAATGATATTATGCTGTATAATTAATATGGATCGTTTTGGTAAAGGGTATGCGGCGGGTTCGCCGTCCTTAACTAGAGGGTGAGTGGATTACCGGAGGAGGTATGTATGAAAAGAGCGCTTTTGCTTATAGCTGTCCTGGTTCTGGTTTTTACTAACCCGTGTACCTTTGGCGAACAGGAGGAACCGGATGGAGGCACTGCAATAATCTCACATGTTGACAGGGAGTTTGTGTTCAGCCATCCCGACGACCATTTTATCAAATATAAGCAGATAAATACCGACATAGGCGAAACAAGCCTTAACGACCTGTTTCTTTATGATGGGGAGGGGCTGAGAATTGAGGTAAGGCCAGGAGCCATGTGGCATAAAAAACAGACCGATAAGGAGCTGCTGTTTACCGTGGAATGCAGTGAGCTGCCCGAAGCGGTGTATGAGGACGGGAGCTGGGATGTAATTGTCAGCGTGGCCAAAGAGGACTGGGAAAAAGCAGTGGCCGGCGATTATGAAGGCTACATATACTTTACGGTTGTCTCCACACTTGACGGTGAGACGCTGGCCACCGGCGCGGCCAAAGTATATACTACAGTTCCTGAAGGCGGCGTCATAACCCCGGGTACGGGTGGTTATTCGCTTATAATGCTTGCGGTTGCCCTGTGCGCGGCTGGCCTTGCTATAGCTACCGTATACAGCATCAAGAGGCGTGTGGGTAAGCGGGTTTAACCTAATTATATTTAATTTATGGGCGTCCGTGACATGTTCAAAACCGCCGCGATTTCATTGTCCGACATATTGAGGAAATAGGGCAGCAGGGTAATAGCGCGTTTTTCAACGGGCAGGGCAGACATCGGCGCTGAAGGCCGGACATCTTCGATATCTGTCACATAATCAAGACCGCCAAAATGGGCTTGTCCGCTGCAAAATAGCAATCTTAGACGGATAGCCGTTCCATCATTTCAACGGGCAGATCGGAGAGGAATACCTCGCAGTTCCTTTTAAGTGCCAGCTTATCAAAGCAGTCCCTTGCTTGATTACACAATATTTTTTATAGAACGCGTCAAAGGTGCGCTGAATGTGTTCTCCGTGCGAATGGGGTTTTATTTTTCCGCCTCCCTTTGCCTCCGCAAAGGCGGATGATAATTGCCCTTCCCGCCCGCCGCTGCAAAACGCTAGCCGATGTCCGTTTAGGAAGGCGGGCAGGAGAAAGGAGACAAGGGTCTTTTAAGAGCTGACCATATATCACGCCTTATGACAAAAGCAAACTAATGATGACTGATGGGATAATGCGCGGTAAGCGCCAGACAAGCAATAAATGATAAAAAAATAGTTATCTTTCGAGCCGGTTATGGCTTTCATACGAACTAGAAAAGCACATGGTTGCTGGGACTCTGATAGAATGGACCTATATGTAAAGCGCAAACTGGTACCCAAAGGGAAACGATGCTTTATAAGAACAGCTAAAGCGGTATGCTGCTATATTTGACAGATATGCACTGAAATATTAGAATCGAAAAAACATAGAGCGTATCCGCCTTTTGCGGATAAGGCGTACTAAATTATAAGGAGACAGCAATCAATGAATTTTATAACGGTTGATAAAAATAGCTGGGATAGAGCGGAGTACTTTGACCATTACTTTTCTGACCTTCCATGCACATACAGCATGAATGTAAAATTAGATATTACAAAGATCAAAATGGCCGGGCACAAGCTATATCCGGCCATGCTTTATTTGATAGCAAGGCTGGTCAATCAGCACCGTGAATTTAGAATGTCCTTTGATGCGGATGGGCGGTTGGGGTATTTTGATAAAATGCTTCCGTGCTATACCATTTTTCATAAAGACACGGAAACATTCTCTAATGTGTGGACAGAGTACAACGATGATTATATTTTGTTTTGTC
This sequence comes from uncultured Oscillospiraceae bacterium, assembly GCA_964431505.1. GTDB lineage: Bacteria > Bacillota > Clostridia > Christensenellales > CAG-138 > UMGS946. The sequence continues at coordinate 874 of CAYSKA010000100.1, read as the reverse complement.
AAGCATATGCGGACGACATGAAATCCTTTGGCACTGTTAAAGGAATAATGGCAAAGCCCAATGTACCTGACAATACCTTTCCTGTATCAATGATTCCGTGGACGTCATTTGATGGATTTACTTTGAATTTGCAAAAAGGATATTGTTACTTACTCCCCATATTTACGATAGGCAAGTTTTATGAGGAGGATGGGAAATATTTGTTGCCGCTTGCAATACAGGTTCATCATGCGGTATGCGATGGTTTTCATGTGTGCCGCTTTGTAAACGAATTGCAGGCATACCTTTTGCCGTAGACGCATTATTGGCAAAAAATGCAGATACGGATATTGGTAATACAATAGCGGCAAGCGGTGTCTGAGCGCGCACACATTGCCCAAACTGCTTGCTGAGGGCAGTCCGCCAAAATCCCCCCACGCCCCGTACCGGCCGCGCTCCTAAAAGGAGCTAAAAAGAGGCGTCGATGCCGTGCTCAACCGGCGTTTAGGCTGCTAAGAATGGAGCATATGGACCTGTCCTAGCGGCCGAAAAGGTATGGCCGATACCTTTATACCATCTGGAGAGAAAGGCCCGGGCGCCCAGAATGGCGCCCGACTTGTTTTAATACCTTCCAAAAAACTACGGAAAGAAAATGGACAAATATGCAATAGCCGAGATTTCATGCGGGTTTGCGAGATATTAGATAAGAAGCTATAAGGCCACAGATCAGGGGATAAGAGGGCTTTACTATAAAAATTGCGTCAGATTATATAAAACAACCCAGCTTAATAGCACGCTTCAATAATTCGTGTGTTAAAACATCACCCCCAAGCATCCGGATTATCGTATAATTGGGGGTGATTATAAATCATTTCAGTATGGCCTTCAAATCATC
>CAYSKA010000099.1:0-6046 GCA_964431505.1 uncultured Oscillospiraceae bacterium | reverse complement strand
TTGACATTATCAATATTTATAACGTCGACCAATGCCACCGGAATAATTGGGGATTTAACGGGCGACAATAAATCTTATATTTATAATGAAATAGTAACATATGAAGGAATTGATTTTTCAGTAAAGATATCGGATAATGGAGCTATAACCATAGAAGCTGAGGGAGGCTACGATGGCAAGCTTACCTTGAATACTGACGGCACCTGCAGCGCCTACGCATATAATAATGATAATAAACGCAAAGAAAATTACGTATTGGAAATATCCGATTTATATGAGGAAAAGGTCAATGTTGAAGTATGGAATGAGAATGGGGCAAAAGTAGAAACATATACTTCATATCAGGATATAGTACCGGACGTATACACAGGCCAAGCGTCAATAGTTATTGGAGGCGGCATAAGTCTGCTTTTGCTACTGAAGATTTTACTTGGATTGGCGCTGACCGTCATCATCGGAGGAATCATATATTACGCTGTGCCCAGGGTGATTGAAAAGATAAAGGAGAATTCCTATATATCAAAATACTACAGGGCGTATTTGGGCAGTAAGACAATATTTGTGGCATTGTACAATAGCATTTCAAAGGCGTCCGCTACAAATAGAGTAGCTTCTGGTCAAAACATTTATACATTCTATAAGTCAAATGCAAGATCGGCAGTAAGCAATACAGGCCTAGGTTATACGCATGATGAAGCACACCGCAAACCAAAACATTTTACTTTTAATCATTATCATACGGCAAACAGGAACGGCGCTCATGCATGGTATGGATTGCCATACTACGATGTTTAATTGTTTTTTGTGGAAAAGAGCATTCAGTCTGGAAATAAAAAATCGCACAAGCTTGTTATTGCTATAGGTACTGGCATAATACTATTGGTAGGAATACTTGCTGTTGCGATAACGCGGAGTTACGTTATAATAACTGATAGGACAGAGATACATGATGAGATTGGAGTTATAGATACTTGGCTCAATGGTACCTATGGCGACGAGGTAGTGTTAGCTGGAAATGCCGCCAACAGAGCCGGTGCGCCTACGCATGGCGACGATATGCTTAACTTTCTTGGCGATTTATGCTATTATAATAAGCTATACTACTACTGCGCTGCAGATGAGAACGGTATGATAAGCTCGTCAGCCATAATAGAAGCGCTGGATTGGATGGCCGCTAATGGGATAGGTTATGTATGCCTTAGCTTAAGTTCGCCATACTATAGCGAAGAGTTAAGGGAGTGGGTTTTAAACCATCCCGATATCAGAATATACGCCAGTTATAACAATCGCTTCAGCAGCATTGCCGACTATCCGGCCATGTACGAAGGCGTATATGCCAGCGGGAGTGACCGCAGGATAGAATATAAACCCACAGATACTTCATATACTTCATCACAGATTCTCGTTTTTAATCAGGAGGGGATTAGCGTGTATAGCGGCAATTCCTACTTAAACATAGTTACTATGATTAAAGATATAAATGAAAAGGAAGGGAGGGAGCATTCATGACGAGGATTATGCTTTATTGGGGCTATGACGCCGATATAGTCGAGTGCCCCGAGTCTATTGCGGAAAACCTTTCGCATTACCAGAGGGAATTCGACAAATGGAGGGTAGAATGCCGCAGAAAAGCTGGCGGCTATCATATTTCTGATGAAGAGGCCGAGCTAGGAATTTCCTTTAACGCGGATACATTTGTTGACTGGCTTAACGCGGCTCCGCTTAAAGGCGGCAAGGATAAGGCGCGGATTGTCAAACGCGATTACTATCCATTGCCATCAGAGGTGAAGAACATGCCGAAGATAAACTTTTAGTCTGTGTTTATAATTAAAGAAACTTTGGAGGGATGTTAATGAAACGGTTTTTGCTGTTCTCTGACAATACCACGGATATTATAGAGTGTCCCGATTTAATAGTGGATAACTATTCATATTACAACGACGAATTTGTGAAATGGATATATAACCCTGAGAACGATCATGGTTACTGGATTATTGACGAGGAGGACGGGAGCAGAATTCTTGATTTCGAGGGCGACGCGTTCGTAGACTGGCTTAACGACGGACCGCTCAAAAACAGCGATGAAAAGGCGCGGTATGTTAAGCGCAACTATAAGCCTACCCATTATGAGATGAACTCGATGCTGAGGATTTACGTATAATCCAAGTATTTTAAATTTACAGGGCATATGAATGGGGAGCCTGTTTAGCTAGGCTCCCCGTATCCCAAAGCTTTTAACTCAATAGCCCGAAATGCCGCTCAATTTCATTGAACGTTTCATCAACGGACCTGTCGGGGGATCTCATTATGCACTTAAAACCGCTGTTGTAAAACGCCTGTATCTCCTTTTCGCCTTCATACGTCAGGGCGTCAAGCACGTTTTCCAACGTTTTTTCCGGATTGGGCATGGACATTATGTGGTTCAATACATGCCTTTTGTCCTCCCTGTCAAAGTAATGCGCCCGCTTCATCTCAACAGGAGCAAACAGGAGCACAACCTGGCGGCAGCCGGCTATTTCCTTAAGCATATCGGGGGGGATCAGCACATCGGCTACGATCCGCTGTGAATGGGAAAGTTTTATGAGGTCTATAATTGCCATTTCGGCCTCTTCCCTCACGGTGGCGTCCAGCCATTGGTGATATCTGTCTGCAGGCTGGTTATAAAAACCACTCCAGTCCAGACTTCTATCATGACACATTGCAGGCTGGGAGGATGGCTGTGCATATGTAATGTGTTTGTCCCACATATCGCCCTCGCGGTAACGGACAAATCCATACTTCTGCTGAAGCTTTTTAGCCATCGTCGTCTTTCCGCCATACGCCCCCCCGCTTATGAATAGAACGTTTTTTAATCCCTCTGCGAGTATATTGTTTTCAATTTTCATGTCTAACACTCCTTATATAATAACTGACTTGCAGGTAAAACAAGCCTGATGAAATCAGGCCAAAAGCATGAACCATCGGTGTTCAGCGAATCCTGTTGCTGTTATATAGAAATGTAATGTACATAAAAACTCCTTTCACTTATACTATATAGCTCATAGAGCACAAAGTCAATTCGGATTAAGGAAAAACGTTTGAGGATAGCTTGATCAACAGCTTTAAATCCAAGGCTGTGTATGATATTATGTATAATAACGTTAAAATCAATTACACTTTTATATGGCGGTGCTGTGCATGAGGTATGCTTGGTCTGATTTATATTCAAGCCTGAAGGAATGCAAAAGGTGCGGTCTGCACGAAGGACGAAACAATGTGGTGATAGGCGATGGAAACCCCCGCGCTCCGGTAATGTTCATTGGCGAAGGGCCAGGCCGTGATGAGGACCTGCAGGGGCTTGCGTTTGTTGGCGCCGCTGGAAAGCTGCTTGACAAAATGCTTGACGCTATAGGCCTTAGCAGGGATAATGCGTACATTGCAAATATTGTCAAGTGCCGCCCCCCGAGCAACCGGAATCCGAACGATGGCGAGGCGGCGGCCTGTTTGCCATACTTAAGGGCCCAGGTTGCGCTTGTAAAGCCCAAGGTCATAGTGTGCCTGGGTGCGGTAGCGTCGAAATACATATATGACCCCAAGATAAGGATCACCCGCGACCGCGGTGTATGGAAGCAAAGCAAGGGCGTATACATCATTCCGACCTATCATCCAGCGGCGCTTCTCAGGGATCCGGCAAAAAAGAGGGCGTCATGGGAAGATCTTCAATCGGTAAGGGCAAAGCTTGAGGAGCTGGCATTGCTGCCGGCAGGTGATCCATAAATGGGTGGGGCACTCGGGCGGGCCAGTTTTTGCCGCTTAATAACTTGCCGTTTAAACTGATTGTTGTGTAAATTTATAATGTGGTATATAATTGTTGGGCGCCAACGGCGCTTTATAGATATATAATTAGGAGGTAGAATAATGTCGGGTCATTCCAAATGGGCAAACATTAGAAACAAAAAGGAGAAGACCGATTCTCAGCGTGGAAAGATATTCACAAAGATCGGACGCGAGATTGCAATTGCGGTCAAAGAAGGCGGTTCAGACCCGTCAAACAACTCCAAGCTTAGGGATGTAATTGCAAAGGCGAAAGCAAACAATATGCCAAACGACAATATTTCCCGTTCTATTAAGAAGGCGGCGGGAGAACTTGGCAGCGTGAACTACGAGGAGATAACCTACGAGGGTTACGGCCCGGGAGGGACGGCTGTAATTGTAGAGGTGGTTACTGACAACAGGAACCGCACAGCCGCGGATGTACGCCATATATTTGATAAAAACGGCGGCTCCATGGGCTCGTCGGGGTGCGTAGGCTGGATGTTTGATAAGCGTGGGGTGATAATAATCGAAAGAAGCGCATCCATAGATGAGGACGAGCTTATGATGGCCGCGCTTGACGCCGGAGCGGAGGATTTTATACCGCAGGATGATGTATACGAGGTATATACTCCGGTATCAGATTTTTCAGCGGTGAGAGAGGCTCTCGAATCCGCCGGATATGGATTCCTTTCGGCTGAGCTGAGCATGATGCCCCAAAACACGGTTGACATATCCACAGATCCTGACATGGTTCAGAAGGTGGAGCGCCTGCTTGAAAGGCTTGAAGACAATGACGACGTTCAGGAGGTCTATCATAACGCGGTGCTTCCCGAAGAGGAAGAAGAGGAATGAATAAAGCGAAAAAGGGGCTGAGGCGCACTCAGCTCCTTTTGTTATGGCGCAAAAACAGCGGCTATTTCAATGTAGCGCGGCTCCAGTTATCCCCCCAACGCCTTTATTATCATGGCCGTAAGCATTCCGGCCAGAGCGCCAATAGCCATATCGCACAGTAGCGCCAGGGTTATGGAAAATGTACCCGACAGCGCTGAGAAGATTGCAAAGGCCATCAGGGCATAGACAATGCCCGCGAGCGCCCCGTATACCCATGCGCGGTTTTTGCACTTTCTTGTTATTACGAACGAAGCAAGCGCAGCGCCCAGGACCTTTATAACCGATGTTACCACTGCTATGCTGCCGTCGCCCAGCCACGATTGCTGCAGCGCTACCGCAAAAAGTACTATCAGCGCTATGCTGATTACAGAGGCTATAAGGCCAGCCTTTATCAGCTGGGGTATTATGTTGCAGCCGGTTTCATTGGAGGGTTTTGTGCCTCTCATATATCATACGCTCCCTGTCCCTTTTGGGATATGCTTATGCCGTAAGCACCGGCTATATTCCGGATTACCGGCTTATTATTAGCTAAAGCTGAGGGATTATTGCCCCTGATACAGCCGCTGGATGACCTCATTGAGCTTTGTAAGCTGCTGACTGGACAGCATGGGGGAAACCGTATTCAAAAAGTTCTGCATATCGGCGTCGTTGATTTGCCCAGCCTGCTTTGCGTTCATCAGCTCGCCTATCAGCTCGTCTGGCGAGTTGTCAGAGTAGCGGCTGATTACATCGGTAATGCCCTGAATGTCCTGGTTGTCAGGGCCATGTTGTTGTGTAACGGGATCATTATTACCCATGTTCTTAAGACTGCGTTTCATAAAATCACCTCTTTGACAATAATATGCATGCAGATCTCCGTGCTGTGCGAACTTATCAAAAAATGCCGCATATAATAAAGCATAACATTACATCGTGCTAAGCACGGACAGGAGACTACAATGCAGAGGATGGCACCTAACAGCGTACCGGCTTCAAAGCCTATGCCAGTCAAACCGGATATCATCGAAGAAGCTTCGCCTGCACTTTTGATGGCCAGAAGGATACGTTCAGAACAGGGCGTGGAGCAGCTGAAACGGTTCCTAAACTCAATGGAGCCCTTTGTGGCGCCAGCGGAGAGGATGAAAATAGCCGAGTCAATGGGGGTGCGGCTCAATCCTTCCAGTCCAAGGGCTGAACCCGGGACGGCAAAGTCGTCGGCAGGGACGGGAATGCCCAATATTCCCAACGCTCCTATGATGGGGCAAGGTCAGGGCAACCCCATGTCCCTTCTAAGCTCAATGCTAGGGCAAAAGGGGATGGGAGCGGGAAACGGAGCAGGGCTTGACCCCATGATGCTGATGCAGATGATGAACGGAGTGAA
>CAYSKA010000098.1:0-6119 GCA_964431505.1 uncultured Oscillospiraceae bacterium | reverse complement strand
TCGTAAACACGGTTAAGGATTGTTATGAGGCACTGGGAATAATACATTCCATGTGGCCCCCTATGCCTGGAAGGGTAAAGGACTATATAGCAATGCCCAAAACAAATCAATACAGGTCGCTGCATACCACCGTATTTGGCGAAAACGGCATACCGTTTGAAGTTCAAATCCGAACTCACGAAATGCATAAGGCGGCTGAGTACGGAATTGCGGCCCATTGGATGTATAAAGAGGGCAGGGCGGGGAGAGACGAGCTTGACAGTAAACTTGGGTGGCTTAGAGAGGCGCTCGAATATGAGGACCTGACAGATACGACGAGGGAATTTATAGATAATGTAAAGAAGGATTTTTTTGCTGAGTTTGTATTTGTTCTAACGCCAAAGGGTGAAATAATCGATCTTCCAACCGGATCCACTCCGGTTGATTTTGCATACAGAATCCATACCAATGTAGGAAACCATACACAGGGCGCCAGAGTTAACGATACAATGGTAAAGCTTGACTATAAGCTTAAAAACCATGATAAGGTAGAGATAATCACAGCCTCTCACACGGCGCCCAGCAGGGATTGGCTTAGGTTTGTAAAAACCCAGCAGGCAAAGGCGAAAATAAGAAACTGGTTTAAAAAGGCAAACCGTGAGGAAAACGTTCAGCGCGGCAAGGAAATGCTAGCTGACGCGGCAAAGCGCCAAGGTTACCAGCTGTCGGATATTGCAAAGCACGCCTATTTTGAAGAGGTGCTGAGCAAATATAAAATGAACGATCCTGAGGATGTTTACGCAGCCATTGGATACGGTGGGATAACGACCGGCCAAATTCTGCACAGGCTTATAGACCTGTACCAAAAGGAGAAAAATCAAAACAGTCTTATAAGCGATGAGGGGGCTATAAAGGAATCAAATCATGACTCAAGCAAGGTTTTACATGGTGTAAGAGTATATGGCGATTCGGGTATGTCGGTAAGATTCGCCAAGTGCTGCAATCCTGTACCTGGGGACAAAATATTCGGGTATGTAACGCGGGGCCGCGGAGTTTCGGTTCATAGAAGCGATTGTGCCAACGCAGCCAACCTAATGCAGGATACTGAACGGATAACCGAGGTAGAATGGGCGGGAAACTCCGCAAGCAAGTATCAGGTAAGCATAGTGGTTGAAGCGGAGGAAAGGGTGGGCCTTATGCTTGACCTATCACGTACATTCATGGGACATGAAATCAGTATAACGAAGCTGAACGCAAATACGGACGATGAGGGAAATGTTACAACGAATTTATCATTCTGCGTCAAGGACTCGGAACAGCTTGATGTTGTGATGAAAAGCTTAAAGAAACTACCTTCGGTTTCCGATGTTTATAGAACGTATTAACATTGTTTAAGGAGGGCCGGGGCACAGATGAGGGCAGTGGTGCAAAGGGTGAAAAGCGCTTCGGTTAGCTGCGATGACCAGTTGGTAAGCAGCATCGGAAGAGGGCTTCTCGTATTGTTGGGTATAGACGGGGGTGACGGTGACACGGATCTTTCGTATATCTGTGATAAGATAATAGGACTCAGGGTATTTGACGACCAATCCGGCAATATGAACCTGTCGGTGCATGATATAGGCGGAGAGGTTTTGCTTGTATCCCAGTTTACCCTGTATGGCGACTGCAGGAAGGGCCGGCGTCCCAGCTTTATAAGGGCGGCAAGGCCAGACAGGGCGCTTTCAATGTATGAGGCTGCAATAAAACGGATTGGTGAATCCGTTCCAACAAGATGCGGCAGGTTTGGAGCTATGATGGAGGTTTCACTCATTAACGACGGACCTGTTACAATACTTTTAGATAGTGAGAGGTCATTTTGATGATAAATATTAAAACGGTGTTAACCGGGCCGCTTGGAGTAAACACATATATAGTCAGCCGTACTGGGGCAAGCGAATGCGTTATTATTGATCCTGCGGATGCAAAGAAGGTCTATAAACATCTTGACGCATCCGGCCTAACTTGCAAGTACATTTTGCTTACGCATGGCCATTTTGATCATATACTGGGCGTTAAGGAAATGCAGGATGCCGGAGCCAAGGTGTTTATAGGCGAAAAGGATTCAGATATGCTTTATGACAACAATAAAAATCTATCCTTACTTGCAGGAGCCAGCGCTAAGCCATGCCAGGCTGACGAGAAACTCATTGGCGGCGAGGTCTTAACCCTATGTGGAATGGAATTCAGGGTGATTGCGACTCCTGGCCATTCCGAGGGCGGACTGTGTTATGTTTTGGATGAAGCAAAAACTATATTTACTGGGGATACAATATTCAGATTAAGCGTCGGAAGGACGGACCTGAATGGCGGAAATACTGAAAAGCTGTTAAATTCAATAGTATTCAAGCTCTATAGCCTTAAGGGCGACTATAAATTGCTTCCAGGCCATACCAGGGAAACCACGCTGGATTTTGAAAGGGAGCATAACCCCTGTACAAAGCGCTGGAGCGTGGATTAGGAGAAATATGACGGGACTATTCACCAAGCAGCCTGAGTTTCTCAACGAAATTGCTGAGGAGATGAGGCTGTTTATATCTTGTGAAGAAATTGAGCGGCTGGATTGCCTGCCTTTGATGGATGAGGGCGATATAGTTTTAAAGCTCTTTCTAAGAACACAGGAAGGTTTATGGCACGTTAATGCAGAGTGCCTGCAGCTTCAATATGGGAGGGAGCGCAGGTTTTGCTATGAATACAGCGCGCCGGTTCGGTTTGAAACGCCCCTGATTGAAAAGCGATACAGAAAACGCTGCGTTAAAATTGCGGCCTTTCGAGCAATGCGGGGAATGTTCTGTTCATATGTTCCCTGGGGATCGCTCACAGGAATACGCCCCACAAGGCTTATGCGGGAGCTGATATCGGAGCACTCCGTTGAGCAGGCCAGGCGCATAATGCTTGAGGATTTCGATGTTTCACGTGAAAAACTTGAGCTTGCATCGAATATTGTTGCAGCGCAACTTCCAATAATAGGGATGCAGAGTAAGGACGATATCGATATATATGTTGGAATTCCGTATTGCAAAACGAGATGTTTGTATTGCTCCTTCGCATCCTGCGTCCGCACGGATAAGACAGATATGGGGGCATACATAGATGCGCTGAAGCAGGATATAAAGCATGGCTCTGAGGTCGTTGACAGAGGCGGATACCGTGTGCGGGCGGTCTATGTAGGCGGGGGGACGCCAACGGTGCTTACTGCCGATGAACTGCGCGATGTGCTTGATTTTACGATAGGCAGCTATGGGGGATTTGGGGTTGAGCTGACAGTCGAGGCTGGGAGGCCGGACACGATAGACCCTGACAAGCTTAAAGTTATAAGGGATTGCGGAGCGACAAGAATATCCATAAACCCGCAGACCATGTGCGAAAAAACATTAAAGCTAATTGGCAGGGAGCATACGTCTTCAGAAATATTTAGGGCTTTCAATACCGCAAGGGATGCAGGCATTAGCGTGATAAACGCTGATGTTATCGCGGGATTGCCAGGAGAAAACGAAGATAACATGAAGCGTACCATGGACGGGATCGCCCTGTTGGCGCCGGAAAATCTTACGGTGCATACTTTGGCTGTTAAGCGGTCTTCAAGACTTAAGGAAAGAATCACACAATACCCGCTGCCTGATGCAAAGACCGCCGATAATATGGTGAAAATCTGCGCGCAGGCGGCGCATGACATGGGTATGTATCCATATTATATGTATCGTCAAAAATATATGAGAGGAAATCTTGAAAATGTGGGTTATACCACAGCAGGGGCTGAATGTATTTATAATATTGATATGATGGAGGAAACCACAAATATAATGGCGCATGGGGCTGGTGCAATGTCAAAACGGATATTTGATTCCCAGAGGCGGGTGGAGCGCATCCCAAACCCCAAGGATATAGCTACCTATATTTTAAAGGTAAACAGGACGGCCGACGATAAAAGAAAGCTGTTCCTGTCCGATAGGAAATAATATGAGCAGTTTAATTAAAAAGTACGGACTAACGTTGGAAATGCCGCGTCATGTTGCTATAATAATGGATGGAAACGGCCGATGGGCCAAGACGAGAGGCCTGCCAAGGGCGGCGGGGCACCGTGCCGGCGTCGAGGCGCTGCGTGGAGTAATCGAGGCTTCGGACGGTTTTGGTATAGAGGCGCTCTCGTTATACGCGTTTTCCACTGAAAACTGGCGCAGGCCGAAAACTGAGGTTAGCGCATTGTTCGAGCTTGTGATAGAATACTTTAAGCGCGAAATAGAGGAGCTAAACAGAAAAGGGGTTCGTATATCGATTTTGGGGGATATAGAACCGCTTCCATCCAAAACGCGCAGAACGCTGGAGCAGGCCATGGACATTACGGAGCGCAATCAGGGGCTGAAGCTAAATATTGCTATAAACTATGGCGCGCGTACCGAGATTGTACGCGCTGCACGCATGATTGCTGAAGATGTAGAAAGCGGACGCATAAGCACCGCTTACATAGACGAAGCGTGCATTGAAAAGGCACTGTATACCAGCGGAATGCCGGAGCTTGATCTGATAATACGCACAGGAGGGGAGAAACGGCTGTCCAACTTCCTGTTATATCAGGCAGCCTATTCAGAACTGGTGTTTATTGATACGCTGTTTCCCGATTTTACCGAACAGCGCTATGCTGAATGTTTGATTGAGTATCAAAACAGAAGCAGACGATATGGGGGACTATGACGTCTCGAAAGGTGGTTTGAGATGCGGACTAGGATAGTTGTTGGGGTGTTGCTGGCGCTGTTGTTCTTGCTTACGCTGTTTTTCGGCGGTATCGTACAGTGCGTTATGTTCAGTCTGGCCACTTCAATATGTGTTTATGAAATGGTTAAGACTTTTCAGAAGAAAGGCCTACATCCCTTTGCCTATCCGCTATATCTGTTCGCATTGATATATTATCCTGTCACCCGCTATACGCCAGCGATATACTGGCTGCTGCTGTTGCTTGTATTTTGTGTCATGGCGACGATTGTAGAACGTATTTTTAATAAAAAGCGTACCACTGAGGACGTCTTTGCCAGCCTGTCGGTATTTTTATATCCGCTTTCGTTTTTTGTATTCATAGCCGCTATACATAAGCTGTCGGGAGAGCCGTTAAGCCGCATAGCGCTGCTTATGATGTTTGCGGGGCCTTTGCTTGGGGACACCATGGCTTACTTTGTAGGGGTATTTTACGGAAGGCATAAGCTATGCCCTCATATAAGCCCCAAAAAGACCGTTGAAGGCAGCATTGGGGGCCTTGCAGGCGGTATAATGGGCGGTATGCTTGTATACTTTGTGCAGCAATATTTGGATATACGACCATACGTAGGGATAATACCCATGATGGTACTGGGACTTCTATGCGGAGCGATGGGACAGATAGGCGACCTGTTTGCATCAACTATAAAGCGGTGGGCCGATATAAAGGATTTTGGCACGTTTTTGCCAGGGCACGGGGGAATGCTGGATCGCCTGGACAGTGTTTTAATGTGCGCGCCAATGGTATTCCTGTTCTTTTACGCGGTACATAGCTATGTAACGGGGCTATTGTAAGATTATGAATTCTAAAAAAATCGTTGTTTTAGGCTCAACGGGTTCCATAGGGATTCAAACGCTTGATGTAATACGCAGTCACAGGGATACTATGCAGTGTATTGGCCTTTGTGCTGGAAACAACGTAGAACTCCTCAACCGTCAGATCACCGAGTTTTGTCCGAAGTATGCGGGCCTTGCGGACGCAGACCGCGCCCATGAAATAATAGTGAAGCAGGGCGTATCCCATATTTTAGGACAAAGCGCTGCTACTGAACTGGCCCAGCTTGCCGAAGCTGACATCATTGTAAATGCGGTGTGCGGGTTTGCGGGAACGCTGCCGCTGGTCGCAGCGCTTCACGCGGGCAAAACAGTTGCTCTTGCCAATAAAGAGAGCATCGTTTGCGCGAACCCGCTTATACAAAGCGCGCTTAAATCGGGGGGGAGGATTATACCCGTCGACAGCGAGCAGTCGGCAATATTTCAGTGCCTTATGGCAGGCAGACGGAGCGATCTGCGAAAACTTATAATTACCGCATCAGGAGGACCGTTTAGAACCAGTGCGCTTGAGGAGCTGAAAC
>CAYSKA010000097.1:0-6232 GCA_964431505.1 uncultured Oscillospiraceae bacterium | reverse complement strand
GTCAATGTCTAATCTTGTCGTTTAATATAAAGGGTAACCCTTATTATGGCGGGTCAGCATATAGAAACCTTTGGAACAGATTAATGTCAGCGGTAAAAAAGGCTTATTCGGAAACGGAGTGCAACAAGCGAAACTGGCCCGTTATAACAGCGCATTATATTAGACATAATTATGCCTCTATGCTATACAATAACGGAATTGACGTACTGACAGCGCAGAAGATTCTTGGACATAAGGGCGCAAAAATAACCCTCAGTCTATATACACACCTAAGCGAAAAGCAGATGGACAAGGGGCGAGAAAGGTAATGGCAATGTTCTCAAAATAAAAGTTGACACCAAAGCATTAAGAGCCAAATAAAACCCCCTGAAACCGTTGAGTTTCAGGGGGTTATCCATGGTCGAGGCGACTGGATTCGAACCAGCGGCCTCTTGGTCCCGAACCAAGCGCGCTACCAAACTGCGCTACGCCTCGACAGTGGAGCCAATGTGGGGACTCGGACCCCAGACCTGCGCATTACGAGTGCGCTGCTCTACCAACTGAGCTACATTGGCATGCCCGACGATCATAGATTATAGCATATAAATCGCGCTCTGTCACTATTTTTTTATAAAAATCAATTCATTTTTTCATATATCTTTTTAAATGTTGCCTTTATTCAAAGAACGCTCAAGCAACGCCCCTGTCTGAGGATATTGCTCCCTCCTTGTCATCTCAACTAGTCCAAGTCTCGTGTATCCTAGGGCAAAGCATTTGGAACGGTCCTGTGACACGCCGTCATTCAATGCTTTAAGCACGCTGTCCCGATTTTTCTGAAGCGCCATATCAATAAAATCGATGATGATTATTCCTCCAACATGTCTGAGGCGAATTTGCCTTGATATCTCCTTAGCAGCCTCAATATTGATCATAGTTGCATTATCCTCAAAATTGCCTTCACCTGTGCAACTTCCCGAGTTAACATCTATAACCGTCATTGCCTCCACCTTATCAATTATAATATTAGCTCCGCAACTGAGTGGAACGGTTCTCGTCAGCGTTTCCTCAATAAAACCATCTATTATTTTTCCTGAACAGCCTGCATCATATCTTAGGTTTGCTTTATCCAGCATGTTCTTTGGAAGATACCCTAGCAACTCATCATAGAGTTGCCTGTCCAAAGCTATAATGCTGTCTATATTAAGAGATATGTTTTCGCGAATCAATCTGCAAACCAGGTTGCCGTCCCTGTATACAAGCGCTGGAGCTTTATAAGTCCTCGCCAAATCCAATATGTTATTCCAACACTCAACCAATACGCTTACTTCATCGCGTATCAGTTCTTCACCAACATATTCTGCGGATGTCCTTAATATCAAGCCGCAATTAAACTCGTCCCTTATCCTGTTTGCAATGGAACGCAGACGCCTCTGTTCATCAATGTTTTCGATTCTTTTAGAAAGGCCTGTTCCAGTATCGTACGGCGTTATGACAGAATATGAGCCCGGCAGGCTTATCTTTGTCGTTACCTTTGGTCCCTTGCTTCCGTACCCGTCCTTGTTGACCTGAACGAGTAATTCCTGTTCTTGATAAATCAGATCTTCAATCCTGCCCTTTTTGTGCATATCCGTCCCATCATTCAGTATATCCGACAAAAATAATACCGCGTTTTTCCCTCCTGTTCCAAGGTCTATAAATGCGGATTTCATGCCTGGCAGCACTACTTTTACACGCGAATTATAGATGCTTCCGACTATGCTTCCTAAATCATTCTCCTCTGCATAAAGTTCGGTGGGACACCCGTCTTCCGTTAAGGCAGCCCTGATTATTCCGCCTGCTCTATCAACAATCAGCTCTCTCATCAGTCCTCCAATTTTGGAAATAACCTTCCATCCGGCGAATATATGCACTGCCGATGCACTAGGAAATGTGCGTTCCCTGTCCAATACTCTTTTAACCTATTCAGGAGAAGATCCATATTTAGGCTTTCGCTTGCGCTAATACTGCCCAACACCATCAGTTCAGCATAATTGTCACTTACATCATTTAATTCTATCTTTTTTACCAGCGGTCTTAGATCTACCTCGCGCTCGCCGCCCTTACCGCGTTTTTTAACCATTATACTGCCGCTCATCATATTTTCAATAGAATTTTGCAACAGGGAATAATCATTATCGTCTGCAACGGCCTTTACCTTGTACATGGCCGCGGCCATCATCACTGACAGCGAAGGCAATGCAGCGGAATCTATACATGCCTCTTTTATCGCAAACCCGTTGGGCAGCGTGCCGTTTAACCGCTCCATAAAGACGGAGGGCTCCATATGCTCAGTAAGCTTTACGTCAAACCACTCCGCTTCGCTTGTAACTCCCACGGAAAGGGCTGTTGCAAAAGACATAAGCGGATGTGGGTTAAATCCATTTGAATACGCGATTGGAAGCTCCGCACGCCTCATTGCCCGATGGAACAGCCTTTGTATATCAAGGTGGGAAACAAACCTTACCGAGTTATTCTTTTCAAATCTTGCAATAATCCGCATATCTTTCTCCAAAACATCCATTGCAGCCCTGCCTGCAGTCCCTCGTTGTAGCCGCCTTCATCGCCTTTAAATATTCACCCTTTAGATAACTCTCAGTCACCAGCATATCCACATGCGACCATGGCAGCGGCTCTTCCAGGTCGCGCCGCCGGTTTGCGTATTCAGCCGGATCCAGCCCGCACTCCAAAAACGCCTCTGAATAAAGTTCCCTCTTAAAGCATTCATCCCATGAATCAAACCGGGCGCCCTTATTATACGCCTTTACCAGCACCTCTGCCAAACGCCTGTCACCCCTGGCAAACACAGCCTCAAGAGCGCTTGTATGCGGAGCGTGATAGGCAAATTCAACGCCGCGTATGCCCTTTAGCGCAGCCTTGAGCTTGCTTTGCTTATTAATTATCATTTCCGTACTGTCCTGCGGCTCCCATTGAAACGGGGTAAACGGCTTTGGAACAAAGGAGGATACGCTTACGGTAATTCTAAGGCCCTTGCCGCGCTTTTCCTTTGGCAATGAATAAAATTCTGCGGATACCTTGCGGGCAAGGTCGGCAATTCCCATCAGGTCCTCATCGGTCTCCGTAGGAAGGCCCAGCATAAAGTAGAGCTTAACGCCTGTCCATCCGGATTCAAAAGCGTCGCGCACGCTCCGCAAAAGATCCTCTTCTGTAACACCTTTATTTATTACATCCCTCATGCGCTGAGTACCGGCTTCCGGCGCAAAAGTAAGCCCCGATTTTCTAACCGACTGTATTCTTTCAAGATCGTCCTTTAAAAACGAATCGATCCTGAGCGATGGAAGTGATATAGATACGCGCTCGCTTTTAAACGTATCAATAATCTCAGGAACAAGGCTATGGATGTCAGAATAGTCGCCGGTGCTCAGTGAAAACAGTGATATCTCATCATATCCCGTACACGAGACCAGCCCTTTGGCCTGCTCCATAAGCTTGTCCTTGCTGCGCTCCCGAACAGGCCTGTATATAAACCCTGCCTGGCAGAACCTGCATCCCCGCGTGCAGCCGCGGAATATCTCAAGCGCAATACGGTCATGTACGATGCTCATATAAGGCACAATAGGCTTGCCTATATATTCTGCTGAATTAAGGTCCTTAACCACGTGCCGGGTTACCCTGTCTGGGGCTGAGGGGTCAAGCTTGTTTAACCTGGCGAACCTCCCGTCAGCATCGTACCCGTCGTCATACATCATTGGTATATAAACACCGCTTATTTTTGAAAGCTCCCGTAAAATCCCCCGCCTGTCAAGCCCGCTGGCTATTGCGCGCTTATAGGTTGATACAAACTCCCCTACCAATTCCTCTCCGTCGCCTATCATCACAGCGTCCATAAACGGCGCGACCGGCTCTGGGTTGCATGTACAAGGCCCGCCGCACACTATTAGAGGAGCGTCCTCCCTCCTATCCCTGGAATAAAACGGAATGCCGGACAGATCCAGCATTGTCAATATGTTGCTGTAACACATCTCATATAACAGCGAAAATCCAATTATATCAAATTCATATAAGGGGCGCATACTCTCCAATGAGAACAGCGGAATTGCCCGCTCCCTCATTGCCGCCTCCATATCTATCCATGGCGCAAAGGCGCGTTCGCAAACCGTATCTTCGCGGGAATTTAGAATATTGTAGATTATTCTCGACCCTAAATGCGACATGCCGATCTCATATACATCTGGAAAGCAAAGGGCAAACTTAACGTCCGCATCCTTTTTTAACGTCATATTCAACTCGCCGCCCGTATAGCGCGACGGTTTTTCTACCCTGCCTAACAGCAACTCTAATGTATCCTTATTCAAAAACATGGCCTCCATTGACGGCCTGAATAAAGCCGTATTGACATGCGTACAGTGTAACAGCAATCAGCGTTAAGGTCAATCAATTAAAGATCTAAGTGTTGTATCCGATCCCTTTTTAGCGATTCCGGCCAGCAAAGCCCCCTCGTCAAGATAGCCCATTACGCTCATTCTTTCATCAATGACAACGATCAGGTTGTAGTATCCCGACGAAAGCAACCTAAGCGCCGTTCCCGCAGTAGCGTCCCCCCGCAGCGCCAGCTGGCGAACCTGAAGCGCTTCGCCCTGTCTGAGCACATCTGACCTTCGTATCATAGCCCTCATCTGTGCGCCCTCAGCACATTTTAGCTCCTTTAACGCGGCAATTAACAAAAATAATCCCATTACGAGAACCGTAATATTTATAAGGCCCTTTATAATCCCGTAAATACCCAGAGCGAGAATCGCAGCTCCAATTACAACGCCAATATATGCGGTTATCATAGTGGCGGTTCTCTTGCTTGAGATCAACGATATGGCAGCGCGTAGCATTCTGCCGCCGTCAAGCGGAAGCGCGGGAAGGAGATTGATAATTGCTATTGTTAAATTAATAGACGAAAAAACGGACAGCGCTTCATCGATAGCTGGAAAGAGCTGCCGCGCCGCAACGGACGCTGTGCCGATTATAAAGCTGCATACAGGACCGGCCGATGCTATGGCTAACTCCGAGTGAACCGACAAAAAGGAGTTTTCCTTAAGCCTAGCTACAAAGCCAAAGGGCTGTACCTCGATTTTTACTACCCCAACGCCGAAGCTTCGGGCCATATACGCGTGACAGAGCTCATGCGCCGAAAGCGCAACAAACGCCATCAGCAGTATGTCCAGCATCTCAAATATCGCGGCAAGCGGTATTATCAGCAACACGGGCAAGCTGCATTCCACACAAATATGCCTGATCGAGCAGATTCGCATCAGTTCCCCTGAATATCTATATACTTGCTTACGTCCTGCGGCTTGCCGCCCTTTGTTATGGCCATGCTTAATACGCCGTCAGCACCCAATTTCCCAAGGTTGTCAAGCCGCCTAAGCGGCTGGCCTTCTTCAACAATGATTTCATCAAGGCCATAGTACACCGTTGTTATATCGTTGTCATGGGATACCGTTACATATCTGCCAAGCGACGCATCCTGACCGACCGACTTTACCCTGCCGTCCTTAACGCATATTACAGCTGCCGAACCCTGTGAAAAAAACCTCGCAAGGTTGCCGTCTTCGAGCAATTCGCTCCTTGAAAACTCTACAGGGGCTACCATGTCGCCTTTCTGCGCGAACACTGACAATAGGCCCGGAAGCTCCACAAACTTCAGCTTTCCCGCCGGCTCTTCCATCTCGCTCCCGCCATCGTCAATTATTTCCTTTATGCTTTCCAGGGCACTGTTTGTAAGTGGAGTATCAACCCATTTTATCAATAATACCAGGGCGCATGCCGCAGCGCATATGCCAAGCTTAAGAAGCATTGACGATGCGCCGGAAGCGTTGAAAGAGCTGCGGCGTTTCCTTGCCCTGTCGCCCTTTTGCATACTCTCCCTGTTAAACCGGCGGCGTCCCTGCCGCGTTTCAGTTGTGACAAAACCGGAAAGTTCAATCTTTTCAGGTTTATTCATATAAGCACCCCCACTTTATCTGATTATTAATATGTTGGCGGGCGCCGGAATATTGCAGCGCAGCTTAAACAACTTTTAATATAGATAGCTCGTAATATTTGGACGGCCGTGGTCTATCGTTCGTAATAAAACTTTGCGACTTGAGGTATTATGCTACAATAGGTTATAGCTCTGAATGACTTAAATGTGTTGTATTTAAAGCGGTCTTTTCAATAAATAACGTCAGTTATGCATTAAAGGGGGCATTTCGCCCCCTTTATC
>CAYSKA010000096.1:0-6242 GCA_964431505.1 uncultured Oscillospiraceae bacterium | reverse complement strand
CCATCCACATCAGCAAGAAGCGTCTGAAGATCGCTCAGGTTCTCAAGTTTCACAATGCTGCGCATAATCAGCATCGCATCAGATATATCAACGGTATCGTTTGTATAAGCGTCGCCCAGCAGACCATATTCCGCCGTGATGTTGAGATCCGACTGTACGGAGGAGAAATCAGCATCCCATCCTACGAAGATGTACTGTGTGATCTCATGATTCTGAGGCAGAGTCATCGGGGCTACTGCAGATTCGCCCACGTCAACGATCTGGCTTTCAGATACCCATTCACCGTCAACCATGTAATTAAACGTTACACTATAACCCGTTACTATGCTTACAGAACCGTTGGCTGCACTTATCTCCTCAGCATCGATATCAATGGTGGTGCCGTCGATAATGCTTGATCCGCCCTCAATCAAAAGCGCAAGCTCATATGCTCCCTCAGCGTTGCCTGCTACAGCGAACTCAAGCGTCATGCACTCACCGCTATAGTTTTGAACCGGGTTGACAACCGCAATATCAAGCATTCCAGGAACAGTGTCGTTAACCACCACGTATGCGGCGCTGTCGGGATTGCCATAAGTAATATAGGTAAGCGCGTCAGCATCATATTCAATGGTAAACGAACCCGCCGCGAGGTTTTCCATGCTTACGGGAACGATTACCCTTTCGCCCTGTCTCGCATCGGCATTCCCTACATTTATGCTGTAATCCGTTCCTGGCTGCGGCTCTTCGCTTGGAACAACAAACATTCCCGTGATTTCGGCCTCAAGTCCTATCTGACTGAAATAGGTTGCTTCGCCGGTCTCAAGGTTTACTTCCTGAAGTCCATTATTGTCATAATACGAAGCCCAATACATTATCCTGTTGTCATGGTCATATGCCATGGACTGTGAAAAGTTTACGTTCTCGCATCCAGTCGGTCCGACAAGAGTAGCTTCAGCGGTTTCAAGGTCAAAGGTATAAAGCAATCCAGAAGAAGCAGTTATGCCATATGCAACTCCTTCTGTCGTAATTTCTATTGTCCACAGTGGATCATCGGTATCTGGCCTTCCAACTTCCGTCAGCTCTCCGCTGCTTGTATTTACTTCGTAAAGCATCCAGCGGCCCTGCTCTCTAAACCCTACCGCATATAGGCGGTCAGTAGCATAGTTATATGCCATCGACATTATTTGCGCTCTGCAGTTATAGCCGTTAAGATGCCATTCCGTATCCTCAAGCGTCGTTGTAAAGAAGTCACCTTCTTTTGTAAATCCATATATGGTTCCGTTTCCATACGCCATAGCATAGGTTCCATAAGCCGGCGTATAGAGCGACTCAAGCTCAGAAGGATTATCGGCATAGAATGAAATCATGTCGTTTTGCTGACCAGCGCTATATATGCGGTAACCATATAGGCGTGTGTGGGGAAGCCCTTCAGTTATGGTCACAACACATTCGTCGGAAAGTCCTCCGTCGTTTGTTGTAGCTGTTATTATGGTCTCACCAATGGATACTCCTGTTACAACGCCGTTCTCATCAACTGTGGCGATCGAAGTATCTTGTGAGGAAAATGAAACGCTCTGATCGTAAGCTGTGCCTGGCCCTATTGTCCACTCAAGCTGCGAACTCATTCCGGCACGCATTTCAATGTCTTTTGTATCAAGCTCGAAGGACTCCACGGGGATAGGCTCTCCGGCATATACGTTCATAAGCCAGCCGCGGTCATGGCCTGCGCTCCAGAACCCTTCCTTCTCGTATGCCCATGTGAATGTGTACTCTCCTGCTTCCGGAACAAAGTAAATACATTCTGTCCAAGGCGTAACTTCTCCAGGTTCATCGCTAGCAAATGTTGTAATCTGCTCCCCGTTTACATAGAATGCCATGAAGTCCATACCGGTCTGACAGCTTACCCGCCAGTCAAACCTAATCATCTCGCCAGCGTTTAGATAATGGGTAGTAGAAACCTCGCTTACGCTGCCATGCTTACCTTCATTGCCGCTTGTCCCACAGATTTCATCACGGAAATTAACAACATACCACGGGAATTCTCCATCCGTTTCGAAATGCAGCAGTCCATCCTCGAAGTTAAGCGCCTCATCAAGCGTTTCGGTCGGATCACCGCTTCCAGAACCATTGGCAAAATCAGCAAAGAACAGTCCAAGCACATAATAGCCGAGCTGTTCGCCGATTATGCCTATATAGTTCATCTCGCCCGTTTCGGGATCAACGGTATACAGCATCGCCCCATTGCCCACCGATGAGTTTGCAAGGGATGTGTATGTCAGATAGCATAGTCCGTCGTTGGGGTTATACGTCATCGACGGGCTCCAACCCTGTTCGCCTGCTGACTGGGCAAGGAACGTTATGTTGCCGTCCAGGTCTAGCTTTACTATTTTCCTTGAGTTGAAGTCAAGTGAAAGGAATTCCCCGTTGCCTACATAGGCAAGAGGGGTCAAAAGCAGCTGGTCGCTCATATTCCAGGACGCTATTGGGGTAGCGCGCCCCGTCGTCCTGTCAATCTCGCATATATAGGACTTGTCGGCAGTACAAATGCCATAGATCTTATCCACGTCCCATGCGTAGGTTAAGTCGTTTGTCGTATAGTTACAGTTTCCAATGTAGGTCGATTCGAACGTTTCAGGATCCACGGAATAGAATTTATTGTCTAGGTCCAGCCCGTATATGAGGTTTCCGTCATACGTTGCCTCGAAGAACTCAACGCCGCCGCGGTAAAGCTCTGTCAGCGTATTTTCGGGATCAAGCGTGCTAAACTTCACCCATGCAGTATATGGTTCATAACCGCCATCCTCGGTGAAGTAATTGCGTGTATAGCCCAGAAGAGTGGTTCCCTCAGGCACCGGGGGCTCCGGGTTAGCAAAATCGGCGAAGAACATGCCAAGTACGTAATAACCAAGCTGTTCGCCGATTATGCCTATATAGTTCATCTCTCCTGTTTCAGGATCAACGGTATACAGCATCGCCCCATTGCCCACCGATGAGTTTGCAAGGGATGTGTATGTCAGATAGCATAGTCCGTCGTTGGGGTTATACGTCATCGACGGGCTCCAACCCTGTTCGCCTGCTGACTGGGCAAGGAACGTTATGTTGCCGTCCAGGTCTAGCTTTACTATTTTCCTTGAGTTGAAGTCAAGTGAAAGGAATTCCCCGTTGCCTACATAGGCAAGAGGGGTCAAAAGCAGCTGGTCGCTCATATTCCAGGACGCTATTGGGGTAGCGCGCCCCGTCGTCCTGTCAATCTCGCATATATAGGACTTGTCGGCAGTACAAATGCCATAGATCTTATCCACGTCCCATGCGTAGGTTAAGTCGTTTGTCGTATAGTTACAGTTTCCAATGTAGGTCGATTCGAACGTTTCAGGATCCACGGAATAGAATTTATTGTCTAGGTCCAGCCCGTATATGAGGTTTCCGTCATACGTTGCCTCGAAGAACTCAACGCCGCCGCGGTAAAGCTCTGTCAGCGTATTCTGAGGATCTGTAATGTCGTACATTACCCATGCAGCATATGGTTCATAGCCGCCATCCTCGGTGAAGTAATTGCGTGTATAGCCAATTACCGTGTTACCTTCGTCAAAGGCGTTCCCCTGGTATGACGGGCGGAGCTGCGGGTTTGTCTGTCCGCCTTTAGCATCTGAGCGCTCAAGGTCAAGCCCATTGAATCCGGTTCCCGAATTACCTGGGGCTTTTAGAACATTTACGCCGTTTTGGTCAGCAGACTGCGCATAGTACTCAGCACCGCCCACTGGAGCCTTATTGCCAATGCTAGCTGCCACTGCAACAATCGGTATGCTGCAGATCACCATAATGACAGCAAGGAGCAAGGCAAACGTTTTTCTGCTACTGTTCATTTGTTACCTCCTACATAATCAGTTCCACGTTTATGGAATACTGTATACCAAAATTGTAGCACTCATTTATACGTTTGTCCATATGCAAATCTTAAATGTTTATATTTATATTTATGCATATTATTAGCAATTCATCGATCGGAACGAACCGTAGGCATCGATATTCGTCGTATAATCATCATTGACTTTATCGAACAAAGAAGGCATACTGAACAAAGAAAGTTGGAGGTGGCAAATTATGAAAGCTCGCGGAATTATAAACCCGCTTGTAGAAGCTATTGAGTATTTCAGATATAAAGCCAATGGCGAAACGGTGTCAAAGCATATAAGCCGGGTCCTGGTTCAAAGGGAAATAAACCGCAAGGATTTTGAGGATATTCTCAAGCCCGCGCTTGAGCTTGAAGCGTACCTGGACAGCAACGTTGCCCTTCCTCAAAATCTGCACTTGTATTTTGCTAATTTTGAGCACTCCGATTACGACAGCGGCTTTAAATCCTGCGCGGCAAATATAGCGATGCTACCTGCAAGCACAGAGGCTTTTACCGATATTAATACAATATGCGAGAACCTTATTAAGCAAAGCAAGTCAGAAATAAGGGATAATATTATGAACGAGCTTATAGCTCGCGATATTACGTCAGACGCAAATGCAGATGATGGAGATTATTTTCTTAAATTTATTGACGACCTTCCCCTGTCGGATAAGGCAAAGTGGCGTATTATAAATGTCTATAACAACTATGAAGATTATGTTCTCGGTATTGGATCAGCCCTAAGGCAGGCGATTAAGTTGATTCAGGAACGTTCGGATATCTATGAACCATATTTGCATAATTTCGAACAGGAATACAGCGACATAAGCGATATTATTGATGGCATAAGGAATAACGTGAGCGTGGATTTCCTCATTGGGGATGACGAGATTGTATATCCTAAGATACTGGCAAACAATGAATTTACAAGGATATTCAGGCGCCCCGAAAACGGCGGACCCGTTCTGTATATAGGATTGGGAGTCAGGCCGATGTTTAAGGTGCCATATAAGGAAAGGATCAGCATTAACTTTGAGGAGATGCTCAAGGTCCTCAGCGATAAAAACCGCCTGACAATCCTTAGGATGTTAAAAAACAAGGATGCGTACGGACAGGAGCTTGCGGACATGCAGAAGCTATCCCCAAATACTATTTCCCACCATATGAGCAAGCTGCAGTCTTGCAATTTAACCAAATCAACCCTTGACGGGAGCAAGGTATATTATTCTTCGAACCAAAGAGCTATAAGGGAGCTTATTGAGCAGCTCAAGGAGCTCCTGCTTAGGCAATAATTTTTCGGCTGGCTCCATTTATAGAACATAATAGCAGCCGCTTTAGTAAGATTCCAAAAAACGGCTGCCTTCACCGGGCCTTCTTACATTATTTTGCATTTTGCGTCCGCAATTCTTTTGCTCAATATAGATCCGTACGCCTTAAGTCCTTAATAGAAAAAACAGACCGTACTTCATCTATTTCACCCAGATTGATCTTATGAACAGCTATGGTGTCCTCTATTCCCGCATTGCATATCACCGCACCCCACGGTGAGCATATCATTGTGTTTGCGTAAGCCACAAATTCGGAACCATCATCCCTGGCCGGTGCTACTACTACAGTAAACACCTGGTTGTCTATGGCTCTGGCACGCATTATCAATTCCCAATGCGACGGCCCTGTAACCATGCTAAAAGCAGATGGCGCTATTATAATGTTTGCCCCTTCCAAAGCCATTGCTCTTACTAATTCAGGAAACCTCATATCAAAACAGATGCATAACCCAATCCTGCCAAACTCGGTATCAAACACCGTTATCTTATTTCCCGCCTGAAAGGAGTCGGCTTCTGAAAAACGTTTACCATTTCCTTGCGCTATGCTGAACATATGCAGTTTCCGGTGAAATGCAATCTGCTTTCCTGTACGCTCAAAAGCAAAGGAGGTATTATATATTGCATTATCACCTCTTTCCGGAAAGCTTCCAGCAACAACATATACCGCGTTGCGGCGGGCAGAATCCGATAAGGCTTGCCACATGCCGCCGCCAGCGGGCTCAGCATTGTTTGCAAAATAGCGGTGTGAGTAAGGGCAGCAGAACATCTCGGGGAGAACTGCAATATCCGCGCCATATTTTGAAGCAACTTCAATAGCGTTTAAAGCGTAATTGAGGTTAGCCGCCTTGTTCGGCGTAACTTTCATCTGTATCAGTCCCAGCTTTACTTCCATCTATCAAACCTCAGCTTTTTGTTTTTATTATATCCTTAAAATGTAGATCAAGCATAATATGATCCGTTTATTTATCAAAATATTCAGATAAGGATTGGTCCATGCTTTCCCCTAAACAACATGAATTAGCATTACTGCCTTCTTA
>CAYSKA010000095.1:0-6255 GCA_964431505.1 uncultured Oscillospiraceae bacterium | reverse complement strand
ATAACAGCGTGCGCTATTCTGTTATCGTCTTGATATTCATTAGGTGCATAATCACGGTTGTATACGATACTTTCTGCTTTTGTATTAAACGCTTTCTCATATATAGCAATTGCTTCTTCGCAGTTGTCACAAATATGCAAGTGTGGTATCAGCATAATGTATCTCCTCAACTATTAAAATAACATCATTATTTTCTACGAACTAATTGTATCATATTGTGGTGTGTCTTTCCACTTTTGAATTTTGTCCCATAGTTAGTAGCAGAGCCAGCCGCCCTCGTCAACGATAAAATGAACGGCTACGCCGTCGTTGACAAACTCGCCTGCCCCTGCTTATGTGGCAACCAAGGGGACGAAAGCAAGGAGTGCTTTCGCCCTCTTTACATCATGGAAAAAGTCACGTAGTAAGAACCAATACCGCCTTAATTTAAGTGGCTTTCAAGGGGCAGAAAGTACATGGGTAAGGGTTTGCTATTGCTACCCCTCAAAATGCGGTTCTATTGCGTGACAGGGTAGGGCGGGATGCCCTCATCCCGCCGTTAGGAATTTTGTGCCAGTCGGTGATGCGGCGGCATGTGGGCATGCCGCCCTACATGATTTTACCGTATCTCTTTATAATTTCTTATCTGTTTTTGTATCCTCTCGCGAAATCCAGGCACCATTTGAGCACCAAAGCGTCAAATCATGGAACTATTTTAGCGACAATAAAATGCCGAAAACGCAGCAGCCTTGCGGTTTTCGGCGGGAGCAAGCCCCTCGCCCTACAAAGAATATTCCACTATTTTTTATTGATTCTATTTAAGCTCGCAAAATAAAACCTTTTGGTCTATAAAGCGCATTATGGCCGTATATTAAGCGCTTGCGTGTGTGGGCGTAAATTCAACGCCAGGATAGGTCTCAATGGTACAATAATTTGTACATTAAGCGCCTGCGCGTGCGTGCGTAAATTCAACGGCTTACTAATCATTTCTTATATTAAATTCCAGCATATAATTTAAACGCGCATTTTTAATTGTTTGCAAATGGTTAACATAAATAACCACTTTATGGATAGATAACCATAGACGTTGGTGTTACAATTTTTGAAATTCTAACATTGAATTAAGATGAAGGAGGCTTATTATTATGGAATTAAGCCGTATTTTGACAGTAGGTTTAAAGGGAGCGAACGTATATGGGCGCTTTTGCCAGCCTGTATGCAAGATGTACGGGGTAAACCAAATGGGGTTCAATACCATCATGTTTATTGCCAATAATCCAGGTAAAAATACAGCGCGTGACATATGCAGGCTGCGCGGAATCAAGAGCGGGATTGTATCAGTGGCAGTTGAAAGCCTGATTGAAGCGGGATATCTTACACGCGGAATCGATGTGGAGGACCGCCGCGTTCAACGGCTTATGATTACAAAAAAGGCGGCTGGACTTGTTGAAGCGGGACGCGCTGCACAAAAGGAGTTCAAGGAGGCGCTATTTAGCGGGCTTACAAGCGGTGAAATTGAGACACTCGCACAAATCGCAGAAAAGCTGATCAATACCATAGATGAACTGAATAACGGAGGCGGTGAAAGATGATTGGATTGCTCAAAAAAATGAAGCCAAAGGAATGGTTTATGGCTCTGGCGTGTGCGCTTCTTGTTTTAGGACAGATCTATTTCGATCTTGCCCTGCCCGATTACATGAGCGAACTTACCGTTCTTATCAAAACGCCAGGAAGCGGGATGCCGCAGATATGGAGTACGGGCGTATCAATGCTTTTCTGCGTTTTGGCCAGCGCGGCGCTCAGCGTAGTATGCGGCTTTCTCGCGGCCAAAATCGCCGCGGGGTTTAGCTATACCGTTCGCCAGGACGTATTCAACAAGGTGGCTGATTTTTCGCAAAAGGAGATGTTTGAGTTTTCGGTTCCAAGCCTTATCAACCGTACGACAAACGATATCACGCAGATTCAGGTTCTTATCGCTATGGGCCTTCAGATAATGATCAAGTCGCCTATCATGGCCGTATGGGCCATAATCAAGATAATCGGCAAGAGCTGGGAGCTTTCGGTGATTACAGCAGGCTTTGTGGTGGCCTTGCTTGCGATGATAATCATTATTATGGTCGTGGTTATACCACGCGTGAAAAAGGTGCAAAAACAGACCGACGATATCAACCGGATCGCGCGCGAGAACCTTAACGGCATAAACGTTGTCCATGCGTTCAACGCCCAAGAATACCAGAATGAAAAATTCGGCAGGGCAAACGATATATTGATGAACACCCAGATGTTCAATCAGAGGACGTTTGCCATACTCACACCGGCAATGATGCTTGCCATGAACACTCTGGCCTTGGTCATATACTGGGTGGGCGCTTCCCTGATCAATGGCATAGCGTCGGCGGATATGGTGGGGAGGCTTGACATGTTTAGCAATGTGGTTGTGTTTGGCACCTATGCCACCTATGTCATAATGTCCCTTATGATGATGGTGATGATCTTCATGTTCCTGCCTGCCGCACAGGTGTCTGCCGGACGAATAAACGAGGTGCTCAATGTGAAAACCCAGCTTCATGAGGGTACGGTTAGACAGGCTGGTGAAACCGGAACCGTTGAGTTTAAAAACGTATCCTTCCGCTATCCCGATTCAAGCAGGAATGAGCTCAATAACGTCAGCTTCAGGGTTGATAGGGGAGAGACGATAGCCTTTATCGGCGCTACGGGCAGCGGCAAGACCACGCTTATAAGCCTTGTTGCGCGTTTTTACGACGCAACCGAGGGCGAAGTGCTGGTGGATGGCGTTAACGTAAAGGATTACGCCTTCGACTCGCTGTACGACAGGCTGGGATATGTAACGCAGAGGGCTGTGCTGTTTGCAGGCACGATACGGGAAAACGTTGAATTCGGCGAAAGCGTTGAACCGACGTCCGAAGAGGACGTAAACAAAGCCCTGGAACTTGCCCAGGCCGCTGAATTCGTTGATAAGCTGCCCTGTGGAATACAATATGAAATCGCTCAGGATGGCGCAAACGTATCCGGAGGCCAGAAACAGCGTTTATCAATCTCTCGCGCGCTGGCGCGTAAGCCGGAAATCCTGGTCTTTGACGATTCCTTCTCTGCGCTTGACTATAAAACCGATTCAAATCTGCGCGCGGGGCTTGCGTTAAACCTACGGGATACAACGTGCATGATAGTCGCCCAGCGCATAGGTACCATACGTCATGCGGACAGGATCGTAGTTCTTGACGACGGCAATGTGGCCGGAGTTGGAACCCATGAGGAATTGATGGAAAACTGCGGGGTTTATCGGGAGATTGCCATGTCCCAGCTTTCCGAAGAAGAATTGAGCGCATAGGAGGTGCGGCAGAATGACAAAGAAAAGCAACACTGGAAAGGCCGGCATAGGCGCTATAGTTAAAAAACTGTCCGCATTTTCCGGCAAAGAAAGAACGCCCATGGTTATAGCCCTTATCCTTGCGGCGCTTGGAGCGGTGCTGACAATTATCGGCCCAAACCAGCTCAGCAGGATAACAGACCTTATATCCGAGGCGCTCTACGGCCCCATTGACATGGACGCTATCGCCAGGGTGGGCGTCTTCCTCGCGGCGGTTTATCTATTAAGCTCCCTGTTTACGTACGTACAGCACTATATAACGGCCACTGTAACGCTTAAGCTGTCAAAGCGGTTACGCGACGGCCTTTCGCGCAAGATCAACAGGGTTCCGCTGAAATTTTTTAACACCGTTTCCCACGGCGACATCCTCAGCCGGATGACAAACGACGTAAGCACGCTCCAGCAGGCGCTTTCCAACAGCCTTCCGTCCATCATCAGCGCGGTGGCGCAGTTTGCGGGCTGCCTTATTATGATGTTTGTCACCGAATGGCGGATGGCGCTCTGTGCGCTCTCCACTACGCTTCTGGGAGTTATCATCATGGTGGCCATAATATCCAGGTCTCAAAAATATTTCGTAGACCGCCAGCAGAGCCTGGGCAAGCTCAACGGTTATATTGAAGAGATGTATACAGGGCATGACGTGGTAAGGATTTCGCGCGCGGGGCGAAAGATTAAGGAGCGGTTCAGCGGAATGAACCAGGCCGTATATGAGGCAAACTGGAAGTCACAGTTTCTGTCGGGCGTAATGCAGCCGTTGATGAACGTTATAGGAAATATGGGTTATGTGGCGGTATGCGTCGTAGGGGCGGCGCTTACAATCAGCGGCGAGATTTCCTTTGGCGTTATCGTAGCGTTTATCATGTATGTGCGCCTGTTTACATCGCCTCTGAGCACGATCGCTCAGGGCATGACCAACATGCAGTCAGCAGCAGCTGCGGGCAGCCGCGTGTTCGGCTTTCTTGAAGAGCAAGAGCTGGAGGACGAAAGCGAAAAAGGCGTGACTCCGGCTGATATTAGGGGTGAGGTCGAGTTCAGGCATGTGCGCTTCAGCTATCCTGACAATCCGGATAAAATAATCATTAAGGACTTCTCCGCGCACATAACCCCAGGGCAAAAGGTTGCGATAGTCGGCCCCACAGGGGCTGGTAAAACAACAATGGTTAACCTTTTGATGCGCTTTTTTGAGATCAACAGCGGCGATATACTGATCGACGGCACCCCCATATCAAGCATGAAGCGCGAAGCCGTCCACAGCATGTTCAGCATGGTGCTTCAGGACACATGGACCTTTGAAGGCTCTGTACGTGAAAACCTCGTGTATAACAAGCAAAACGTTTCGGACATGGAATTGGAGCGGGCCTGCCGCGCCTGCGGCATTTACAGCTTCATATGCTCGCTTCCGCACGGCTTTGATACGGTGCTGAATGAAAATACAGCCATATCGGCGGGTCAAAAACAGCTTTTGACCATAGCCCGCGCCATGATACAGAACAGTCCCATGCTTATATTGGACGAGGCGACCTCATCGGTTGATACGCGGACAGAGCTCATCACCCAGCAGGCCATGGATAAGCTTACTGAAAAGCGCACAAGCTTTGTCATCGCGCATCGCCTGTCCACAATCAAAAACGCAGGCCTGATTCTTGTGCTAAACGACGGCGACATAATCGAACAGGGAACCCATGATGAACTGCTTGAAAAGGGCGGTTTCTATGCCGGCCTGTACGCCGCGCAGTTTGAAAAGGCGTCATAACAGCTTAGGGCAGTTAGTTTGAGGGCGCGGGGCGGGACTAATTACCCAATGCCGTCCGCACCCGCAGCTAGCAAACTCAGCAATCAGTGTCGAGCAACGCGCCAAACAGGGGCGTATAATCAATCAGGAGGACGAGGATGAACGAATGGGACAGGATCAACGCCGTACAGCGCATGCAGGAATATATCCTTAAGCATATTGACGAGGAAATTACACTGCGGGATTTGGGACAGGCGGCAGGCTACAGCCCATACCACAGCATCAGGATATTCAAAACGCTTACGGGCACAACGCCGTTTGAGTATATACGGGCGCTCAAGCTTACAAATGCGGCCCAAAAGCTTGTAAAATCCGATGAAAAGGTAGTAGATATAGCGCTAAAGGGCGGATTTGAATCCCATGACGGCTTTACGCGGGCATTTTACCGGCAATTCGATATCACGCCCATAAAATACCGCAATGAAAAGCCGCCCGTAAACTACTTCGTTTATTATCCCGTTCGAAGTTACTATCGCATGATAGAAAAAACCCCCGAGTACGAAAGGAGCAATAACTCTATGGAGCAAATATCAGCTACCGTCATTGTAACGCCTGCAAAGCGTCCAGCACGAAAACTTATTATGCTGCGTTCAAACAACGCCGTCGATTACCTCTCCTATTGCAATGAAATGGGCTGCGGCTGGGAGGGCCTGCTGAACAGCATACCCGAGAGGTTTGAAAACGCCGCGCTGCTTACGCTTCCGGCGCGGCTTATAAAGGGCGGCTCATCCTCCTGCGCCGCGGGCGTGGAGGTGCCTGCAGATTATTTAAAGCCCATTCCCGAGGGCTACGAGGCCGTTGAGCTGGCCCCATGCGGCATGCTGTATTTTCAGGGTATGCCGTTTGATGATGAGGACGACTTTTGCCATGCTATCTCCATTGTAATGGAAGCCGTCGACAGCTACAGGCCCGAAACATACGGATATGCCTTTGACTATGAAGCGGCTCCCATCTTCAACTTTGGCGCAAGCGCCAAGGCAGGGGCAAGGATGGCGGTTCCTGTAAGGCGGATTTAGCCGCTGCATTGACAAATAGGGCGCTGAAGCCGCAGCGCCCTTCAGAGTGTCAAAAAAGCGGCTGCGCCACTTTTTTGAGG
>CAYSKA010000094.1:0-6367 GCA_964431505.1 uncultured Oscillospiraceae bacterium | reverse complement strand
TGCCGCTGTATGTGGCGGTATTCGTGCTGATATCTATAATATTTATTGGAATTATATTTGATATAGTAGGCGTGGCAGTGACCATACAGGACGTTACGGCATATACGGCTATGGCGTCAAAGCGGATTCGCGGCGCTAAACACTCAATAAGGCTCGTTCAAAACTCGGCCATGGTGGCCAATATCTGTAACGACGTTGTAGGCGATATATGCGGAATAGTTTCTGGAGCAATGGGCGCCGCCGTAGCGACGTCAATAATAATTTCTTCTACAACTACAGAAGCATTGATAGTAAATGTTGCTATATCAGCGCTTATAGCTGCGATAACCGTAAGCGGGAAAGCGTCGGGCAAGCGTATCGCGGCGAAGCACAGCCAAAGGATAGTGTTTATGGTTGGAAAGTTGTTTGCGCTGTTCTCCAAAAATGGCGAACGGAAAAAATCCAGTGCGAAGTGATGCTTCGATGATGGAGAAATATCCGATTTTGAGCAAAATCAATAGTATCGAACAGTTTAAGTCGCTAAGCAGCACATACCTTGAGCCGCTTGCAGAAGAAATTCGTTCGTTTCTTGTCGACTCCGTATCTGACAATGGGGGCCATCTTGCCTCAAACCTCGGCGTTGTAGAGCTTACGATAGCGCTGCACCGTGTTTTTAACGTGCCTGAGGATTCCCTGATATTTGACGTAGGTCATCAAGCATACGTTCATAAGGTACTTACAGGCAGGCGTGATGGCTTTGAGAGTTTGAGGCGTATCGGAGGAATAAGCGGGTTTCCTAAAAGGAGTGAAAGTCCCTGTGACGTATTTGAAACAGGCCATTCCAGCACCTCTGTATCAGCCGCGCTTGGAATTTTATGCGCAAAGCGCCTGAAAGGGGAGAAGGGCGCCGTTGTGGCGGTGATAGGGGACGGGGCTCTCACCGGCGGGATGGCGTATGAAGCGCTGGACGATGCGGGTCAGCGGCAGCTTCCAATTATCGTGGTTATAAATGACAATGACATGTCAATATCCTATAATGCAAGCGCAATTAGCAAGCATTTGAACCTGATGAGGGCAAGCAGGGGTTACAGGTCGCTGAAAAAGTCAACCGTCCGTATTCTTGGCCGCACAAGGGCAGGTAAGTGGGCTGCAAAGCGCATTGAGAAATTCAAAAATAGACTTAAATACTTTATGCTGCCAAGCAACATATGGTTTGAAGCAATGGGCTTTACGTATATAGGGCCTGTAGACGGGCATAACATCCACGAACTATTAGAAGTGCTTGGGAAGGCGAAGGGCTTTGATAAGCCTGTGGTGATCCATGCGGTTACAAAAAAAGGAAAGGGTTATCCTCCGGCCGAGCGGGATCCTGAACTGTTTCATGGCGTAGCGCCGTTTTATAAGGAGACCGGAGAGCTTAAGCGGAAACCGTCTGTTAGCAACTCCAAGGTTTTCGGGGAGGAGCTTTCGCGCCTGGCCGGTTAT
Source organism: uncultured Oscillospiraceae bacterium (assembly GCA_964431505.1). Classification (GTDB taxonomy): domain Bacteria; phylum Bacillota; class Clostridia; order Christensenellales; family CAG-138; genus UMGS946. The sequence continues at coordinate 4,903 of CAYSKA010000094.1, read as the reverse complement.
GATCCAAGGATTTGCGCAATAACTGCCGCGATGGCAAGCGGAACAGGCCTTTGGGATTTCTCCAGGCTGTACCCGGACCGCTTTTTCGACGTTGGCATAGCCGAGCAGCATGCTGTTACGCTTTCAGCTGGACTGGCGGCTGGCGGCATGCGACCAGTAGCGGCAATATATTCAACGTTTTTGCAGCGGGCCTATGATCAGATCATACATGATGTTTGCCTGCAGCAGCTGCCTGTAATATTGGCTGTTGACCGGGCCGGCCTAGTAGGAGAGGACGGCGAAACCCATCAGGGCGTTTACGATATAGCCTATCTTTTAAGCGCCCCTGGGATTACGATCTATTCTCCCGCATCGCAGCAGGAACTGCGCATGATGCTAAGGCACGCTTTAACGCTGGATAGGCCTAGCGCGATAAGATATAATCGCGGCTTGCTTATTGAAACCCTGGATACGAGCGATGATATAGAATATGGAACATGGAGTGTTTTGCGGGAAATAAAAAGCGTTAATGTAATTGCAACTGGAAGGCTTGTACAGACCGCGCTTGAAGCTGCGGAGGGCCTATCGGTGGGAGTGATAAACGCGAGGTTTATCCGTCCGCTTGATATGAACGTGCTTAATAGGCTTATAAATTCTGCGGATGTTATAATAACGCTTGAGGACGGAATAACTACATGCGGTTTTGGAGCCTTAATAGCGCAAGCGGTTTGCGGGAAAGCCGTAAAGCTCGTAAATCTAGGCGTTCCGGATCATCCCGTAGGACACGCTACAGTATCTCAACAGGATGAAATCTGCGGCCTTACTGCTAGACAGATAAGGGAGAGGCTGAAGGAGGCGCTTGATACAATATGAAATCCGGCAATAATATACGCGCCGATATACGTATGGTTGAGCTAGGCCTTGCTGTGAGCAGGGAAAGGGCAAGATCCCTAATCATGTCCGGTGTTGTGTATAAAAACGGAGTTAGAGTCGATAAAGCCGGCGCTCCCGTGTCCAACGGTGACTTAATAACGGTTAAGGAAGACCCCATCCCTTTTGTGAGCAGGGGCGGGCTTAAGCTAAAAAAGGCTATTGACGCAAATGCTTTGGATTTAACCGGCTGTTTTGCCGCCGATATAGGCGCGTCGACAGGAGGGTTTACGGACTGCATGCTTACCTACGGAGCAGAAAAGGTCTTTGCGGTTGATGTAGGATACGGGCAGCTCGATTGGAAACTCCGCAACGATCCTCGTGTTATAGTGCTTGAGCGTCATAACGCCAGGAATATGGAGCCGTCCTGGTATGAGGGTTATCTGGATTTTGCGTCCATAGACGTATCGTTCATTTCGCTTAAACTGATACTGGTACCACTATATGAATGCCTTAAAGATGGAGCGGTAGTTGTAGCGCTTGTCAAGCCTCAATTCGAGGCAGGCAGGGATAAGGTTGGCAAGAATGGGGTGGTTCGCTCGCATGAAACCCATCAGGCCGTCTTAACCGATATAGCCTTATTTTCTGAAAGAAATGGATATGCTATAATCAATATGGAATTTTCCCCGATAACCGGGCCAAAGGGAAATATTGAATTTTTGCTCGTATTAAAGAAGGATCGGAGAGACGCAATGGGAGATATAGCCGCAATAAGCGAGATGGCCACACATACGGTGGACAGGTCGCATGACGAGCTGATGGCAAAGCATTGCGGAAGGGATGAATGATATGGCTTATATAAAGGATCAAAACATTATTGCGGGCATATTTGCAAATCCCAATAAAGAACGGGCGCTGGAAGCTGTAAGCGCCGTTAAGTCCATTTTAGACCGTATTGGAGTAAGGTGGGCAGATTGCGGAAGGCCTGATACCATGTATAAGGGCGGTATGGTAGATATGCTCCTCGCCGTTGGGGGTGATGGAACCATATTGCGGGCCATTCATTGGATGCTCAGGCACGGGGAGAGGGCACCTATCCTTGGGGTAAACGTTGGAAGAATAGGCTTCCTGAGCGAGACGGATATTAGTTCGCTCGGGCAGGCAATGACGCGTATTATTGAAGGAAACTATAATATTCAAACATATATGATGCTTGAGTGCGCAATAAAGGACAAAAGATTCTTGTGCATAAATGACTTTATATTATATAAAAAATGCTTTTCTTCAGTGGCCCATATTGATATGTCCTTTGATGGTATGGAGGCAGGAAGCGTTTACTGCGACGGTATAATTTTAAGCACCCCAGCCGGTTCAACGGGTTATTCGGTTTCAGCAGGGGGACCGATAATATCAACCGGATTTGAAGCGATAGCGGTTACTCCGATATGCCCGCATTCCCTTGGCGTCCGTCCAGTGGTATTATCGCGGGATGCTGTTATAAAGCTTACCTTGAGGGACGAAGCGCGCTTTTCTTCGGATGGAGTTGACAATATTGACTTATACCCCGGCAACGAAATTGTGGTTAAACGCTCATTAGAATCAATAGAGCTTATAAGGCTTCATAATCGCAACGAATATAAACTTATAAATGAAAAACTAAAATAATTGCATATAACGGATCTACAATATTAAAGCTGTAATCATTTTTAGCTTGAAATTACTGGTAAAATATGTAAAACTATAGATGTTGTCCATTGGCGGCATACTTTTAGTTTAGATAGGTTTATCTTAAGTTGACTAAGAATTCGTCTTGGTAATGACAAGACAAATGTGATAGAATATAATATGTATTGAATCGGAGGTGTTCACTTGAAGCCGGCAAGACATGCGCTTATCATCGAACTGATATCGAATTATAGCGTAGAAACGCAATATGATCTGGCCAAGTTGCTGCGCGAGCATGGAATACATGTAACACAGGCTACAGTTTCACGCGACATAAAGGAACTTAGGCTTGTAAAGGTGCTGATGGATAACGGCAGGTATAAATATGCTACTTCTGACGTTACTAAGACGGGATTGCAGGACCGGTTCATGAAGATCTTTTCCCATTCTGTAACATCGTTGACATCGGCGGGCAATCTGATTATAGTAAAGACGATAACCGGAACAGCCGCGGCATCGGCGGAAGCAATAGATTCTCTTGAATGGGATGAGGTAGCTGGCACGGTTGCCGGTGATAACACCGTATTTGTCGCCATAAGGGACGATGGGCTTGTAGAAGAGGTGCTTTCACGATTTAAAGAGCTCATGTGTTAGACGGCACGGAGGAATTATGCTCCAACGCATATTAATTGAGAATATTGCGCTTATAGACAAGCTTGATCTTGAGCTTTCGCCTGGCTTTAATGTTATAACAGGTGAAACGGGGGCTGGTAAGTCTATAATCATTGATTCTGTAAGTCTCATCTTGGGCGAGAGGGCGAGCCGTGAATTGATTAGAAGCGGCTCGTCAAAGTCAAAGGTGGAGGCTGTTTTTGACATATCCGGATGCAGCGAGGCCCGCGAATTTCTAAACGGATTTGAAATAGAGTACTTTGACGACGAGCTGATAATTTCCCGCGAAATATACGTATCTGGCAAAAGCGTATGCAGACTGAACGGAATCCCCGTTACCGTCTCCGCTTTAAAGGATGTTACGTCATATCTGATCGATATACACGGTCAGCACGAGCATCAATCGCTTTTGTCGACGCCTGCCCATATACGCTATCTGGACGCTTATGCAGGCGCCGGCGTTTCAGCGCTTAAGGAAAGGGTGTTGAAATTATACAGCGAATACAGGCGGCTGAGGGGCGAACTCGAAACGGGATTTTTATCAGAACCCGAGCGGATGAGGCGCATAGACGCGTTAAACTTTAGGATAAATGAAATCAATTCAGCTGACCTAAAGGAGGGTGAAGAGGAAGCGCTGCAGGAGGAACAGTCAGTTCTTGCAAATGCGGAGAGGATCATGGATGCCCTTTGTGTATGCCATGAACTGCTGAGCGGAGACGAAGCTTCCATATTGTCAAAGGCGCGGTCAGCCGCGGATGCGCTGGTTGGCATATCCGAAATATCGCCCCTGTATAGGGAGGCGGCTGACAGGCTCAGCGATGCGTATTATGCGCTTGAAGATGTTGGATACAGCGTCAGGGATATGCAGTCATCATTTGAATATGATCCAAAGCGGCTTGATGAAATAGGATCAAGGCTGTATCTCATAGCCGGATTAAAGAGAAAATACGGAGGCGGTATAAGAGACATACTTAAGTTCCGCGACAGGGACCAGGAGGAATTGGAGCGGCTTACATGCGCGGACGAGGCCAGGGAAAACATGCTAAACGAGCTTAAACAGTGTGAGAATGATTATAATGATGCAGCGGGCGGGCTAAGCGGGATCAGACGCTCTGCAGCCGAGAGTCTGAGCGGAGAGGTTGAAGGGCATCTGGCTGATCTGGGCCTTAAAAACGCGCAGTTTTCAGTCAGCTTTGAAACAAAGGCAGAGCTTGGCCCCGACGGAATGGACAAGGTGGAGTTTCTTCTTACGGCAAACAGCAAGGAACCGCTTAAGCCGCTTGCAAGGGTCGCGTCCGGAGGCGAAATGTCCCGTATAATGCTGGCATTAAAAACTATTATAGCAGGTTCGGATAATATCCCAACATTGATATTCGACGAAATCGATGTCGGCATAAGCGGACGTATATCCGGCATGGTGGGGGAGAAGCTCGTGCATGCGGCCGCAGACCATCAGGTGCTTTGCGTAACCCATTCGCCCCAGATTGCAGCATACGCTGACGCTCATATTGTTGTGGAGAAGCAGGATACGGGAGATGGCGCCATTACAAGCGTGCGTATTTTAACTATGGATGAGCGTAAGCATGAGATAGCGCGTATTTTAGGCATTAGCTCCGAGTCTGAATCCGCCCTGCGGCACGCTGAAGAAATGCTATATATGTGCAGCGAAAAAAAACGAGGTATTAGAAGCGGCGAATAACGCTTTTATTTCGCCAAG
>CAYSKA010000093.1:0-6504 GCA_964431505.1 uncultured Oscillospiraceae bacterium | reverse complement strand
AGCAATATATATAGCCATGTTGATCGTGGGCAGGCTTTCTACAAAGTTTGTAAAGCCCAGGGCTATCCCCCGCCTTTCAATGGAATGCGGTATTGGCGAAGCTAACAGAACGCTTATTGCCGTACCAACCCTTATCACCAATGAAAGCAGCTTGAAATCAGGTATTGAAAAACTTGAAACGCACTTTCTGGCGAATCCGCTGGATAACTGCTATTTTGCGCTTTTAAGCGATTTCCCCGACAGCCGGCAGGAAATCACCCCTGAGGAGGAAGCCATGCTGAAAAAAGCGCAGCAGCTTATAGAAGGGCTGAATTCTAAATACCCGGCTCAAATACCCATTTTTTACTGCATGCACCGCTCAAGAACGATGAATTCCGCTGATGGGGTCTGGATGGGTTATGAACGCAAGCGCGGAGCAATAGTTGAGCTTGTTCGGCTGCTATGCACGGGCGATACCGGAAGCTTTAAACTTATGGCTCCTAAAGTGCCCGATAAAATACAATATTGCCTAACCCTGGATGCAGATACCTCCCTGCCGATGGAAACGCTAAGGGAACTCATCGGCGCTGCCGCCCACCCGTTGAACGCTCCGGTAATCAGCGAAGACATGGTTGTGTTGGACGGTTATGGGGTAATGGCGCCGCGCATGGAAACCACCGCAAAAAGTGCGGTTAAAACGCCTTTTTCATCGATATGGTCAGCAGACTGCGGCGTGTCCGCTTATACGTCCGGTGTATCCAACTTTTCACAGGATATATTCGGAACCGGCATATTCGGCGGAAAGGGAATATTTAATATCTCTGTATTCAAAGACACGCTTGACTATATAATACCTGATAATACTGTATTGAGCCATGACCTTCTCGAAGGATGCTTTATGCGGGCTGGATTTTTAAATGATGTTATACTATACGATTCAGAGCCATCCACTTTGCTCTCATGGTGGAAAAGGCAGCATCGATGGATTCGCGGGGACTGGCAGCTGCTTCCCTTTATGTTCAAAAACACCAGGGATGCCGCTGGCTCCAAGGTAAAGAACCCTTTGGACAGCATAGCGCGGTATAAGATGTCGGATAATCTATCCAGGAGCCTTATGTTTCCATATCTGTTGGTTTCGCTTGGGCTAGGACTGGTGTTTTCAAAGTGGTGGGTTGTAATATTAAGCCTCGCCGCATTGCTTTTTGATATAGTTTCAGATCTTGTTAGCATCATTGCTGATTTTATAACAAACAGTGTGGAGCGAGACTTTTCGGGTATGCTCGCGGACCGTGTACACTCCTGGCTAAAACCGCTGATAAACCTGACAATACTTCCATTTTGCGCATATATCAGCATAGATGCGGTAATAAGAAGCCTATACAGGATGTTTATATCGCATAAAAAGATGCTTGAGTGGCAGACGGCAGCGGACACTGAATCTAGGCGCAACGGAAATATAGCAGGGTACTACAGCCGAATGGCGTCGTGCCCTATAGTTGGATTTTTATCAGTACTAGCGGCGTTTTTGCCTGGAGCTTCTCCTTTATGTATGCTGTTTGGATTTGTGTGGATTCTTTCACCGTTAATGGTATACCGATTGGATAAAGCATATGATAAAAGGCCGTTAAGCAATGAGGACGTTGATGAGCTGATAAAGCTCGCGCGATGCACCTGGCGCTATTTTGATGAATTTTGTACTGCACAAAACAACTATCTCCCGCCTGACAACTATCAGGAATCTCCTGCCAAGCCGTTGGTCCGCAACACGTCCCCAACCAATATAGGCATGGGGCTTATGGCTGTGTTAAGCGCGTTTGATATGAAGCTTATTGATGAAGCCGATATGTTTACGCGGCTTGAAAACATGTTGAACACGATAGAGCGAATGGATAAATGGCATGGCCACCTTTACAACTGGTATAACATACGCACCCTGCATATAATTGAGCCTAAATATGTGTCTACGGTTGACAGCGGCAATCTGGTCGCCTGCTTTATTACGCTTGGCAAGGCAATGTCTGAATCGGGGTCGCCCAGGGCTAATTCAATATCGCAAAGATGCTTTAAGCTTGCCAGGGAAACCGATTTTACCGCGCTATGCGATAAACAGCGCAAGCTTATGCATATAGGTTATGACTTTCATGAAGGAAGGCTATCGCCCTCAAGATATGACCTCCTTGCTTCAGAGGCCAGGTTAAGCGGATTCGTCGCAATAGCGCTAGGTCAAATAAAAAAGGAGTATTGGTTCAAGCTGGGCAGGCTTCTGGTGGACGCCGAAGGCGGGCGGGCGCTTATATCCTGGAGCGGAACAATGTTTGAATACCTAATGCCCATCATATTTACCGGAACTATAAAGGGTACGCTTTTAGGGGAAACCTGCTTAAATGTCGTAAGCGCTCAAATAAAGCATACAAAAGGAAAAATTCCATGGGGAATATCCGAGTCAGGGTACTATGCGTTTGATAGAAGCATGTTCTATCAATACCGAGCTTTTGGAATCCCAAAGCTCGGGTTATCCCCGACGCGCGAGCCCGAATGCGTTATAGCGCCTTATGCCACAATGCTTGCGCTGTTAACCGACCCTCAGGCCGCCCTGAAAAATATATACGACCTGATAAAGCTGGGCGCGTTGGGTGAGTTCGGCTGTTACGAAGCGCTGGATTTTACAAACGCGCGGCTTAGAAAAACCCGCAAATATGAGATTGTTAAAAGCTATATGGCCCACCACCAGGGTATGAGCCTATGCTCATTCAATAATGTCATAAACGATAATATACTGAAAAGGCGCTTTATGTCCGTTCCAGAGATTAAAGCCGCCGAGCTGCTCTTGGAAGAAAAGCGTCCCAAGATGTCTGTGGTGCTTAAAACATTCGAGAGCGCAGTATACCGTAAAAGAAATAAAAAGAATGATGAATCAACCTCTGTACGTCAAATACGGCCAGGCCATATTGACCCCGCTACCCAGGCGCTGTCAAACGGCAGCTACAGTGTTTTGCTTGCGGAAAACGGAATGGGATTTTCAAAATGCGGCAATGTCATGCTTAACCGATGGCGCAACGACCCGCTTCGCTCTGATTCAGGGGTGCATTTACTGATAAAAGACGGCGCGTCGGTCTGGTCGCCTGCACTTTTACCTGTTAATGGGGCTGCATCTGATTGCTATACAGCCTATGAGCCGCACAAGGCGACATTTTCTTCAAAACATGAAGATCTATCTGCATCGGTGGATATCTGCGTTGCGCCTGATTTTAATGGCGAAGTCAGGCGTATGACAATAGTCAACCACGGCGAAAAGCAAAGGGAGCTGGAGGTCGGGGCATTTATGGAAGTATGCCTTGCCGACCAAACGGAGGACGCCTCGCATCCCGCCTTTGTAAGACTGACGGTCGATGCGCGCTTGGAGGACGATATTCTCCTTTTCAATAGAAGGCCCCGCCCGCAAAAGCCTGAGCATTGGCTATATTTTTCACTGACAGGTCCCGCAAAGGCCAGATACTGCGCCGATAGGTTGATAATGCCAGGGCGCGGTGCTGATTATGCCGAAGCGATGCGCAGGCCTATGCTGCCAAATCAAAAGGTGGAATCCCCGATTGAACCGGCGGCCTGCGGCAGAATGTCGTTTTTATTAAACCCCGGGGAAAGCGCCGTAGTTGAGTTGATAATGGGTTACGCATCCAGCCATGAACAGGCTGTAAGCGACCTGCATGAAATTACTAACTCAATTCCCAGGCTGTTCGATCTAGCATGGTCACATGCCGCGAGCGCTTACCGTATGGCTGGAATTGACATGAAGATGGTGGATATGTATGAAAGCATAATGTCCAGACTGTTTATTCGCCACTCAATAAAACGTGACTACTATGGAAGCAGCGGCGTGGGCATCAAAGGCCTTTGGAGGCTTGGAATATCGGGCGACAGGCCGATATTGCTCGTTAAGGTCAGAAATACTGCCCAAATTCGTACCGTTAAAGCGCTGCTGAAACTAAGCGACTATATGGATATTAAAAACTGTCAGGCGGATATAGTCCTTCTTGGCAGATATCCCAATGAGTATAAAAATGAGCTTAGAGAACGGTTAACAGAAATGCTGGCCGGTTATGGAACCAGAAATGTTTTCCTGATTCATGAATACGATTTGAATGAGCAGGAGCTGCTCCTGCTTTCCGGCGTAGCCACGTTTGTTATCGACGCTGGAAAGGGTATAAAAGTACAGTTAACGTCTCGGCGCGAAGATGAGATACCGGACAGGAGCTATCTACAGCTTGGGCAACCACGCGCATCATTTACTATGTCCGATACAGAGCTTCTATTTTATAACGGCTATGGAGGCTTTGACGCTGACAGCGGAGAGTATGTAATCAGGCTTAAGCCCGGCGCAACTACGCCCCTCCCTTGGTCAAACATAATGACCAATGATCAATTCGGCACACTGGTTACTGAAAGCGGCGGAGGCTTTACCTGGAATAAGAACAGCCGCGAAAATAAGCTTACGCCCTGGGCGAATGATCCTGTGTCCGATCTTAAGGGGGAATTCGTGATATTGACGGATGCAGATACGGGTGAATCGTGGACTATAACGCCTGGCTCCCTTCAGCGGGATTCGGAATGTACTGTTAGGTACGGATTCGGATATACTGTATATAGTTCCTCCGCATTGGAACTCAGGCAGCATATGACGGTATTTGTAGACCAAAACAAACCTGTAAAATACACTGTCATAAAGCTCACCAACCCGATGATGCGCCAAAGAAACATAGATATCCTTTATTGCGCTGAGTGGGTACTGGGCGCTATACAGCATCCTGAAGCCATATTAACCGAGTATAGAAACGGCGTTCTCCTGGCTTCAAATCTTAGGCAAAACGGAAATTGTAATGGATATGCCTATATTGCTATTCCTAACAGCGAGGCCGAGTATTCTTCAGACAGAAGCTTTATTTTAAACGCTGGGTGGCATAAGGAAGAGCTGAATAGGAAAGACGGACTGGGCCTGGGAGGTTTTTCAGCGCTTAGAACCCGTATTACGCTTGAAGCAGGCGAGAGCAGGGAATTGGTTCTAATGCTTGGGCAGGATATGGAGAAAAAAATATATGAAACTGTAAAGGAATCTGTTCCTTCCTATGTGCAATCGCGCCTAAGCGCCGTAAAACACAGCTGGAGCATGCGGCTAGGACGTATAGAGGTAAGTACGGGCGATCCAGCTTTTGATCTTATAATGAACGGGCATTTGCTGTATCAGGTACTCTCCAGCCGATTGATGGGACGCACCGGCTATTATCAATGCAGCGGAGCCTTCGGCTTTAGAGATCAGCTGCAGGATACTTTGGCTCTGCTTATGACTGAGCCTGAGATAGCTAGGAAGCATATACTATTATGCGCTTCAAAGCAATTTGAAGCTGGCGATGTATTGCACTGGTGGCATGAAGGAGGCGCTGGAATAAGAACGATGTTCAGCGACGATAGGCTGTTCCTTCCCTATGCATTGCTTAAATATCTTGAGGTAACCCATGATATGGCGATGTTAGACCAATCAGCGCCATATCTCGCGGATACCCCTATTGAAGATGGAAAAACCGAACGGTTTATGGAGCCCGTAATAGTATCTGATATTTCAGGCTCTCTCTATGATCATTGCCTTCGCGCAATTAGGCGCTCCATGAGAACGGGTGAACATGGACTTCCTCTCATGGAAGGTGGGGACTGGAATGACGGAATGGACCTTGTTGGTGAAAATGGCGGTGAGAGCGTATGGCTTGGCTGGTTTTTACTATATATACTAGAGCGCTTTATTCCACTATGCAGCTATAATCGGGATTGTGAAACCGCCGCGGAATTCACTGAGTATGCGAAAAAACTTAGATCAGCGATTGAAGGATGCGGTTGGGATGGCGCATGGTATAAAAGGGCGTTCCTTTTTGACGGCACACCGCTTGGCTCCCATGAAAACGAGCAGTGTTCTATTGATTGCATTTCCCAGTCCTGGTCCGTGTTTAATAAGGCCGCTCATGGTGCGGAGGCTATGGATTCGTTGGACAGCCTGTTGGTGGATGAGGAAAATGGCGTTATAAAGCTATTATCCCCGCCTTTTGACGCTCCTGAAAGGGATATGGGTTATATCCAGTCCTATCTGCCAGGCGTTCGTGAGAACGGAGGTCAATACACCCATGCAGGAGCATGGGCAGTTATAGCGGCCTGTATGCTAGGCCAGCCGGACCGTGCAATGAAGCTGTTTAAAATGCTCAATCCTATAGACCATACAAGCCAAGAAACGCTGGCTAATAAGTATAAGGCTGAACCATACGCAGCGGCCGGTGATGTATACAGCGTAGGACGAAACGCCGGCCGGTCAGGATGGACATGGTATACCGGAGCCGCCGCCTGGATGTATCAGGCTGGCCTTGAGTACATGCTTGGCCTTAATAAAACTGGAAACGAACTATGCTTAAAGCCGTGTGTTCCTTATGAGAAATTTAAAATAAAATACAGGTTCGGTAATAGCTTGTATGAAATTGTTGCTTAAAAGGG